>JBFIZG010000277.1:0-5153 GCA_041604955.1 Gemmatimonadales bacterium
GGAGCGCCCGCTCGGCAAGTGCCCAGGCCGGTACGGCCATTGGCGTCTCGATCACGATTGTGGTCGTCTCGTCGGCGGAGCTGCCCGTGACTCCCTGCGCGGCGGCCACATCGCACCACAGGAAGCCGACCGCAGCCAGGCGAAGCAGTCTCGCGCGACCGGCTCGGGAACGACAGCATAGGACCGTCACGGTCCCCGTCTCGGCTTTCATCTGATCGAATCTTCCGTGGCTGGATCTAGGAAGAATGCTCCCTCGGTGGAGCACGCTACTGCGTCACCGCGGACCGGACGCGTACAACATCGGTGGGTTGATGCCCAAGGAACTCACTTTGCGGAACGCGCGTGGGGGTGGGGGTGGCACATCGGTATCGGCGATTTCCCCATGCACTCAGCGAAGCTGGTAGGCCCCGAGCGCGGGGCCTCGATCGTCGATCCCGAGGATCGTGCTACTCGAAATCGCCGACCGAGGCCCGGTGTTCGCCCGCCGCAACGTCCCTTAACGGTCAATCAACGGGCATTCTGTACCATCTCGCCGGGAGCCACGTCGATCTCACGTTGCGGAATCAAGTACAGTTCCCTGATGTCTGCTTCGTTTTTCCCGGCAGCGGCGAGCGGTTCGAAGGCCGCCATTGTCTGCTTGGCGACGCCGAAGCGGAGCAAGTCGGCCCAACGCTTCATCTCCGTGATGAACTCCAACCGTCGTTCGAAGAGCAGTTTTTGCTCGAACGTTCCCGGTGTCGCAGCGTCGATGGGCGTGACACCGGCGCGCGCACGGACCTGATTGATCAGACCATACGCCTCGGCACCCTCACCAAGGGCCTCGGCCAGCATCAGAAGAACATCCGCGTAACGGAAAACGGGCATGTTGTTGTCCGCATCCGCCTGCCCGAATGGAGTGCTTTCCCATTTCTTGACGTAGACGTTCTCGTCAAATATGTCAAAGGTCCCGCCCATCCCGCGCGCGTCATTCTCCATAATCCCATGCTGAAGGAGGTGGATGTCCTCGATCCCAGGAGAAAGATCCTGCGGCGCGTTACCCGCGCCCACTCCACCACCCTCACCGAACGGCGTATAGTAGTCCGTAAACTGGCTTCCTGTGCCCGTGCCGCCCGCCTTGTACTGAATCTCGAAGACGGACTCGACATTATTCTCGTTTGACACACCCCACAGGTCGGCGTAATTGGGGACCAGCGAATACAACCCCGAGTCCACGACACGCCGGAGCGCCGTCGCCGCCTGAGCGGGCTCGCTGTCCGTCAAATACACGAGGCCGAGCAGCGCGTTGGCGGCTCCCTTGGTCGCGCGCCCGACGTTTGCCGCGTCATAGGAGGCCGGAAGCAAGCCCTGCGCGGTCTCGAGGTCGCCCGCGATCTGATCGTAGATCACACCGGCGGCTACCTGGTTCACCTCGACCTTTGCAGAGGTCACCGCCTCCAGCTGCAACGGCACGTTCCCCCAAAGAACCGCCAAGTGGTAGTAAAAGAGGGAACGGATAAAGAGTGCCTCGCCGCGAATCCGGTCCGCGAGCGCCTGATTGTCGAGATTACTCAACCGGTCGAGAATCAAGTTGGCCCGGGCGATGCCCTGATACGCGGTGGTCCAGGGACGAGACAACTCATCGGCCGTCGCCACCTCCTCAAAGAACGCGATGCGGAAGAAAACCTCCGCGAGGCCGGTATTCCCGCCTCCGTTTTGGGTGTTGTCGGATCGCATCTCCAAGAGCAGCGGATACGCTCTATTGTAGGCTCCATTGCCCGCGAGCGTCGCGTACGCCCCGTTAATTGCCACGATGAAGTCGGTCTCGGTCCGGTAGAAATTCTCCACGTTCCGTTCGGAAATCGGATTGAGAATCGTGAAATCCTCACTGCAGGAAGCCACGACGACCACCAACGGTGCGATCAAGAATGCTCTCAATGTCAGCTTCATGTTGACACCTATTATCAAAGGACTTGGATTCCCGAGTCGTTAGAAATCAACTTCCACGCCGAACTGAAACGCTCTCATCAAGGGATAGACCCCGTAGTCCTGACCGGGGGTCAGCCCATTCCCTTGAATGCTCGCCTCAGGGTTCCAGCCCCAATAATCCGTCCATATAGCCACATTGTTCACCGAACCAAAGACGCGCATCCGCTGAGGCCCTCCAGCTCCCATCACGCGTCGGAGCAGGTCAGGCGGTACGTCCCAGCCCAGCGTAATGCTCTTCAGGCTGATGTAGGATCCATCTTCCACCTGGTAGCTCGAAGCCCGGGTGTCGCCTCCAGTGTCCCCCCGGTCGGGAATGTGATCGTATCCATTTCCAGGCTCCTCGGGTGACTTATAGTAGTTCCCGACGAGATTTTTGTAGGCATTGAAGTTCCCCTGAGCCGTCAGATGGCGTCTGGTCAGGTTCAGGATCTCGCGGCCCTGCACGCCGTTGAAGAAGATGGTGAGGTCGACATTGCGCCAGCTGAACCGGTTCGCGATGCCCCAGGTGAAGTCGGGATTGTAGCTTCCGATCTCGGTGCGGTCGTCGGCGTTGATGAAACCGTCGCCATTGATATCCTTCCAGCGGATATTGCCAAGGCCGACGGTTCCCTCCTGGTCGATCGGCGCGTTGTCGAGGTCAGCCTGGGTCATGTAGATGCCGTCGTGCACGTAGCCGTAGTAGGCACCGACCTCACCGCCCACCTGAGTGATGTGCCGAACACCGGCGGCGCCACTCGAAAGGATTGGATCGCCTTCCGGCCCAAGCGCCAACACTTTGTTCCGATTCGCGCCGATGCTGAAATCGGTCGTCCAAATGAAAGCGCCGACGACATTTCTGGACGTGACTTGAGCTTCAAATCCCTTGTTCTCCACCTCGCCGATGTTCGTGAGCGCCGTCGCGAAACCGGTGGACGATGGAACGTTCACGTTCAGCAGCAGATCCTCGGTGTTGCTCTTGTACAAGTCGATGGATCCGTAAACACGATCCCCTAGCACGCCGACATCCAGGCCCAGATTCAACTGTCTGGTGGTCTCCCATGTCAGCTCGCTGTTACCGAGGGTCTGTGGCGTCGCACCGGGCGTCACGACGTCGCCGAAGACATAGGGTTCGCTGCCGACCAAGCCGATGGCTCCGTAATTCGGAATCGCAAAGTTGCCGGTCGTGCCGTAACTGATCCTCGGCTTGAGCTGGCTGAAGAACGTGCCGCCCCGTAGAAACGGTTCCTCCGTCATCTGCCATCCCAGCGAGATCGACGGGAAGTAACCCGTCTGATTCCCCCTACCGAAACGGGACGACCGGTCCGAGCGGAAGGTCAACGTCGCAAGATACCGGTCCATGAGTGCGTAGTTGACTCGCCCGAGGATTGAAACGAGCGACCACTCCTGCCGATCCTGGCTCCCACCGGTGACCTCTCCCCCGTTGATCGTCGTGACCTGATCGTCCGGGAAATTACGCGCGATGATGCTGCTCGTCTCGTCGGATTGCTTCTGTGCCGTGTAGCCGGCCAGCACGTTGAAGCTGTGCGGTCCGGTCGCCCAGTTGTAGGTCAGGGTATTCTCGAGCAGCCAGTTGTTGCTTTCCCCCGACGAGGTCTGCGCGTACGGTTGGGGGTTCGTGCTGCCGCGGTACTGCAGCTGTGTGCCCTGATAGAAGTTCCGGCGATTCGTGTCGTAATCGTACCCGAAGAGCACGTTGAATCTCAGATTGTCGCGAATGGCATAGCCCGCGGAGAGGCTTCCGTAGACACGGCCCTGCGTGATCTCGTCGGTGATGAAGTCTCTGGCGGCGAGCGGATGATTGGTGGTGGTCATTCCGTTGCCGAGACCATTGATGCTGCTCGTACCCCCCTGCAGGTAGTTTCCGTCCGCGTCATAGATCTCCACGGCAGGAGATGCGGTCATCGCCGAGTAGATGATACCGGGAGGCCGAGCGAAATACGGTGACTGCGCACTCACACGGTCCTGGTCGTTGAAGGCGGAATTGAAGTCGAGCCTGAGCTGAAGCTTCTCCGTCGCCTGCATGGTCAGGTTCGCTCGAAGTCCGTACCGCCGGAAGTTGGATTTGTCGATAATGCCGCCCTGATCCGAAAGGCTCCCGGACACGTAGTACGTGAAATTGGAGGCCCCGCCACGGACAGACATGTCCATGTTCAGCAGGGTGGCCTGTTCGAGAACCGCGTCGACCCAATCCGTATTCGTCACACCGTTCCAGTTCACAAACGCCTCTGGAATCATCTGGTTTCCGCTTGCGCCGGTTTCTGCGCGGCCGGCATTCGTGTCGGGATTATAGTCCGGATTGTAGAATGGACTCGCAGGATTCAGCGGATCTCTATTCCTCAGGTACCCGCTGTTGCGAGCGGTCTTGACGTACTCGATCTGTTCCGCTGCGCTCATGAACTCTGGAATATTGAACGCGTTCTGCACGCCCGTATACATGCGGACGCTCACCTGCGGAGCCTGGTCGAACGATCCCCGCTTGGTCGTGATCAGGATGACCCCGTTCGAACCGCGTGAACCATAGATCGCCGCCGCCGCCGCATCCTTCAACACCTCGATGTTCTCGATGTCGTTCGGATTGATGTTGGCCAGGGGATTGAGCCTGGTCTCACCGAAGCGCTCCTGCAACTGGCCGATCCCAACCTGATTGTCCAGGTTCAACGAGAAGGGCACGCCGTCGATCACGTACAAAGGCTCCGTGCCGGCGGAAATCGACCCCGTTCCCCGAATGATGATCTGTGGAGCCGCGCCGGGTTCACCACTCGATTCGGCCACGTTGACTCCGGCCAAGCGGCCCTGAAGCGCCACCTGGATGTTCGGTGCGGCGGACTCCTGCAGCCGCTCGCCACTCACTGACTGGATGGCACCGGTCACCTCTCGCTTTCGCTGCGTGCCGTACCCCGTCACGACCAACTCATCCAACTGAAGCGCCGTCTGCCGGAGGACCAAGTTCACCGTCGTGGTCGTGCCCGCGGTGATCGTGACTTGACTCCGGGCTTCCCGGTATCCGAGCCGGCGGGCGACAATGGTCTGTGGCCCCGCCGGGACGTTGATCGGGCCGAACTGGCCGCTTTCGTTCGTCAGGACCCGGATCGACGTCCCCTCGACGTAAACCTCGGCCGACGCGACTGGCGCTCCCGTTCCTTCCACCGTAACGGTGCCGACCACTTGTCCCTCTGCGGGAGCGGCCA
>JBFIZG010000278.1:0-5151 GCA_041604955.1 Gemmatimonadales bacterium
CAACACGCCGCACATGCCGCCTGACGTATTGCAGGCCTACGGTCTCGAGCGCGACGACGTGCTTCGGGCAACCAACCATCTTCCGGTGGTTGCCGATCTCGTCTTATCGGGGGGGAAGGCGCGCTAGTCGGCGGGGTGGGTGTTCTTCCGCGACTTCGTTGTTGCGGATCGGGAGGCTGGAGTCTCGCGTCCAGAGTCTCGGCGCATC
The DNA here is from genome assembly GCA_041604955.1 of Gemmatimonadales bacterium. Classification (GTDB taxonomy): domain Bacteria; phylum Gemmatimonadota; class Gemmatimonadetes; order Gemmatimonadales; family GWC2-71-9; genus JBFHWR01. Next base: position 209 of record JBFIZG010000278.1, read on the forward strand.
ACCTGGCACGCGGTGTGATGGGGATGCGGACGCGCGACGTCTCCCACTCGAGCACCAGCATGACATCGTCCGCACTCCAAGGTTCGACCCTAAAGGTCATTGTCTCCACGTGCTGCTCGGGGCGTTCCACGGGTACCATGACCTGGCCGACCTCTTGCGCCCTTACCTGATAATCGTATCGCGCGATATGTCCCCACTGCGTAATCGATCGGTTGACGATGATCGCCCACGCTTCGGCTCCCGGCTTGGTGTAGAGTGAGTAGCTGCCCGCCTCGATGGCGATTCCACCAATCGAGAGGGGAATTGTCGAGTGGATCATCGTGGGCTCGTTGGCCCCGGTTCGCCAGAGCCGACCGTACGGTACGTCGCGTCCGCCGATCATGGTACGACCACGGGCGGATGGGCGGCCGTAGCAGATCTTGACCGGACTCCCACCCACCGTGAAGGTCAACGAATCAAGCGGGCTCAAACGGTGGCCTGCAGGCATCTCCATCACGACGCACGCGGTATCCGGCCCGACGACTTCACGATCCCAGTCGACGGTACCGCCACCGGTGAGCAGACCAAGCAGTGCGACCCCAGCGTTCGTAATCACTTCGCCTCCATCCGTCACGTCCGGTGCGAAGACTCGTGGGCTGGAATCTACGGCCCTGAGCTCAATGACGCACCCCATTTTTCCCTTCCCACGGCCCTCAAGCCTCTGGAACCGCCGTGGGATGGGTCTGAGCTTATGCTATACCCCACAACGTGCGATGGGGTCGCATTTAGGCGAGAGTGGAACTCTCCCGCCCCCGAGACGTAATGGAACAGTACCATTACGTTCATGCATTGATCCGTCAGTCGAGCCGGTCCCTCTGGACCGGCGGAGATGGGTACAGGTGTGCGGTGACGCTCCAACCAGTCGAGATGCGCCGGTTTTCGAAGTGATCTGCATTTGCATGCGGCCGACTTCGGATGGGACAGGGCACAAGCCACTTCCACGATGACTGACACGCTCTTCGAGCAAACACGTGCTGCCCTGGCCAAGCGCTATACGCTGCTCAGCCAAATAGGCAGAGGGGGCGCGGCGACGGTGTACCTGGCCGAAGACCGCAAGCACGAGCGGCAGGTCGCGGTCAAGGTGCTGAGGCCGGACCTCGCGGCCTCACTCGGCGAGGATCGATTCCTGCGCGAAATCAAGATCGCCGCCAACCTCTCGCACCCCCACGTGCTGCCGGTGCACGACTCCGGTAGCGCCGGTGGGTTTCTCTACTACGTCATGCCCGTGGTCGAGGGTGAGTCCCTCCGCCAGCGTCTCGCCCGCGAGCGGGCCCTCTCTGTGTCCGACACGGTGAGAATTCTGCACGACGTCTTGGATGCACTGCATTATGCGCATACGCGGGGCGTGGTCCATCGTGATATCAAGCCCGACAACGTGATGTTGTCGGGGCGCCACGCGCTCGTAACGGATTTTGGGGTAGCTAAAGCGTTGAGCGTTGCGGTCAGACAGGACGAGGGCGAAGGCGGGGACATCGATACGATGGGGGTGGCGCTGGGGACGCCGACGTATATGGCCCCGGAGCAAGCGACGTCGGACCCGGCCATCGACCACCGCGCAGACATTTACTCGGTTGGGGCACTGACGTACGAGTTACTGACGGGCAGACCCCCCTTCCGCCAAGAATCACCGCGGGCCGTCCTCATGGCGCAGGTGACGCAGCGTCCGGTTCCGGTCGCGCGCCACTGTCCGGCAGTGCCTCCCGCGCTCGAACACATAGTGATGAAGTGTTTGGAAAAAGAGCCCAACGCTCGGTGGCAGTCCGCGGAGGAAATGCTTCGAGAACTCGAGGCGGCGGTCACCCCGAGCAACGGTACAACCGCGTTGGTGGCTCATCCACTGCCGCGGCCCGCCCGTCGGCCTCGGTGGATGGCTGCGACCCTGGCCGGCGCGATGCTGGTGCTCGTGCTCGCGATCGCCTGGTTCATGCTGAATTCGGGTGCCTCGGCGACACCAGACCGCCCGACGTTGGTGGTGCTTCCGTTTGAGAATCTCGGGCCGGAGGAAGACGAGTATTTCGCAAACGGCGTTACCGACGCGATCACCGCGCGGCTCGCGTCATTGGGTGGGGTGGGAGTGATCTCGCGGACGAGCGCGCTCCAATATGTGGGAACGGCGCTCACGACACGCCAAATCGCCGCCGAGCTACGGGTCGACTACGTACTCGAGGGAACCATTCAACGAGAGCGTGCGTCCGACCCGACGAGTCGAGTGCGCATCACGCCACAGCTCATCCGCGCGTCTGATGACACGCACGTTTGGGCCGACGCGTACGATGAAGACGGCACCGAAGTCTTCAGAGTCCAGTCGGAAATTGCGGAACGCGTCGCTCGTGCGCTCGACTTGACGCTGCTCGAACCGGAACGGCGATCATTGGGAGCCCGGCCCACGGACAATCTCGAGGCATACGAGCTCTACCTGCGCGGTCACGATTATTTGGAAGGCAACGTGGGTGCCGGCGACGCAAACGCCCGCCGGATCGCGGTGGACATGTTCGAACGCGCCATCAGTTTGGATCCGGAATTCGCCCTCGCCTACGCCGAGCTCTCGCTCGCACATATCTGGTTGTTCCACTGGTTCGTCGATCCCACGGACCGGCGGTTGGGTCTTGCCAAGGCGGCGCTCGATTCCGCGTTGGCGCTGAGACCTGACCTCGCGAAGACGCAAATGGCCCTGGGATACTTTCATTACTGGAAACCGGACCCCGACCGGGAACGCGCACTGGCTGCGTTCGAGGCGGTGGCACGCTACGAGCCCAACAACGCGTCCGCCCGGATGCTGATTGCGGAACTGGCTGCCGGAGAGGGGGCGTGGGATGAGGCTCTGGCGAACGCGGCCCTCGCGGTAGACCTAGCTCCTCGAGAGCCAGCATGGGCTGGCACTGCCGGCTTTTTCCATTTGCTGGCTCGTCGCTATGCCGAGGCGGAGGCCTATCTCGATAGGGGCCTCATGATCGCCCCCGATCTTGCAACGGCTCATCGCAACAAGGTCGGACTCTATCTTCGCTGGCGGGGCGACACGGCGCGGGCGCGGGATGCCGTAGTGGAGATGGGGGGCCGCGTCACCCAGGGCGAGGTGGCCCAGGCACTAGTGGAGGTGGCGCCGGTTCTGCTCGTGCAGGGTGAGCACGATGCGATGTTCGAGGAATTGTCCCCCGCGTCGGTGAGCGGCCCGCTTCCCTTCGACTACTTCAACATCAAGGCGGAATACTACCGGCTTCGCAAGGACCCGGACCGGTCCCGCTCCTACTTCGACTCGCTGCTCACGGTCGTGAACACCGTGGCGCAAGACCGCGCGAGTAGTCCGGTCGTCATGGAATTTCGCGGGCGAGCGTACGCCGGGCTGGGGCAGAAGCCGGAGGCTCTCAGCGTGGCCGGACTGATCGAAGTGCTTGCGGCGGATTCGGTCGACGCGCTGCGTGCTGCCAGTCTCAGGGAGTCGCTCGTGTGGATATACGCCATGGTCGGCGAGTTCGATGCCGCGGTCGATCATATCGAGCAGTTGTTGTCGATGCCATCTCTCCTTTCGCGTCCCTACATCCGTCTCGCCGAGTTTCCAGGACGCCTCAAAGAGCACCCCCGAATGCAGCGGCTCCTGGAAGGGAGCTTCGCACGCACGAGCGTGGTGACGCCGCCAACCTAGCGCCGGGGATTTGTCCCGACGGTTCACTCCCGTCCATTCGGTCCGGATGGTCGCCGACTTCCGGAACGCCATCTTCGTGCCAGTCGCCTTCGCGTTACCTGCCCAGCGGTTGTTTCCGTGAAGACATTTGTCGGTAGCCTGCGTCTGGCCAAGCTGGGGCCGGTTACGTAAGATCTTCTAACGGTCACGACTTCTTCGTTCACACGCACGACCAGAGGACTTGCTGCGATGTCATTGCTCATTCGGAACGGTGAACTAGTCACAGCCACCGATCGGTTTCATGCAGACCTGTTTTGCGAGAACGAGACGATCTCACGCATCGCGAAAAACATCCGCAAGGCGGATGTGCCCGCCGGGACGGAAGTTGTCGACGCCAGCGGTAAGTATGTGTTTCCCGGATTCATTGACCCGCATGTCCATATTCACCTGCCGTTCATGGGTACGCTTGCAAAGGACGATTATGAGTCGGCGAGCAAGGCAGCGCTGGCCGGGGGCACAACCACCGTCATCGAAATGATCTGTCCCGGGCCCAACGACGAGCCGTTTGATGCGTTTGAAACCTGGAGTTCCAAGGCCGCTCCACTTGCCGCAGTTGATTACACGTTTCACATGTCGGTGGTTCGGTTCGACAAGAAAGCGCAACAACAATTCCGTGGCATCGTCGCAGAAAACGGGGTGGCATCTTTCAAGATCTTCTTGGCCTACAAAGGGGCGTTGAACCTGTCGGACGAAGATCTCTTTGGAGTGTTGCAGCTGGCGAAGGAACTCGGTGTGATCGTCACTGCGCACTGTGAGAACGCGGACGCAATCGATGCGATGCAGCGAACGCTGGTCGGGAACGGGAAGACCGACCCCCAATGGCATGAGCCGTCGCGGCCGACCATTGTGGAAGGCGAGGGCGTTCACCACCTGATGACGTTCGCATCACTGACCGGGGCGCACGTCTATGTCGTGCACACCTCGTGTGACGAGGCGTTGCGGGCGGCGCTCGATGGCCGGTACCGGGGTGTCCATGTGTGGGTTGAATCCGTGGCCCCCCACCTGGTGCTCGACAAGACATATGCCGAGCGACCTGATTTCGAAGGTGCCAAGTACGTGATGTCGCCGCCGTTACGTGCGAAACACCACCAAGACGTTCTGTGGAACGCCATCGGGAAGCGACTGGTGAGCACCATCGGCACCGACCACGCGCCGTTCGATTTCGTCGGTCAGAAGGAGATGGGTCGGCGGGACTTTACCAAGATCCCCAACGGAATCGCATCGA
>JBFIZG010000279.1:0-5149 GCA_041604955.1 Gemmatimonadales bacterium
ACTGCTGGAAGCGGCGCGGACGACGTCGGTCGGTCTCGAGCAGGCGAACGCGGTGTTGCGGAGTGTCGGGGAGCGGGAAATTGGGGAGGCCTGCAGAATTTCGGAGCTGGTGCGACGCCCGTCAGTTTCGCTCCAGGAATTGATGCCACCCGGCGACGATTTCCAGATGATTGGAGACGAATCGTGGTTGGCGGTCGAGATCGAGCTGAAATACGTTGGATATCTGGCCCGCGAGCGGGCGGCAGCTGAGAAGTTGGCCGAAATGGCCAGCTTCGAGCTCCCCGGCGACCTGGTGTACGCCGGAATGAGCAGCTTGAGCTACGAAGCCCGACAGAAACTCGACCACATCCGACCGCTTTCGCTAGCTCAGGCCGGCCGGATCCCGGGGGTCTCCCCCAGCGACCTGCAAAATCTCGTGGTAGAGGTGCTGCGTCTCAGACGCTCGGTTGCCTGACCTGTTTCACGTGAAACCCCTGAATTCTGCATACCGTTTCACGTGAAACAGGGCGCCTTCCTTTACGTTTGTCGGCCCCAAGTATATTTTTCCGCACTCTGCCGCGTCCGAGCCGACGCGCCACGGCTACCGTACAAACCGTGTAACTCATTATCTTACAACACGTTATACAACTTTCGTGGGCCGAATCATCGCGATTGCCAACCAGAAGGGTGGTGTCGGTAAAACGACGACCGCGGTGAACCTCGCAGCTTCGCTTGCGGCGTCGGAGCACCGAACGCTTCTCGTCGATGCGGATCCACAGGCCAACGCGAGTAGCGGGATCGGGATCGATCGTGGCGAGGTGCAGGCGTCATTGTATGACGTACTCCTCGATGCAGAACCGCTCTCCAATATCGTTCACACCGGCGTCAACTTCCCAATGCTCGACGTTGCGCCGGCTACACAAGATCTCGTCGGTGCGGAAATCGAACTCGTCAATCGGTCCGCGCGTGAATCCGTCATGCGACGCGCGCTTCAACCCGTGCGCAATCGGTACGAGGTCGTGTTGATCGATTGTCCGCCGTCGCTGGGGTTGCTAACGCTCAACATGTTGACGGCGGCCGACTCGGTCTTGATCCCGATACAGTGTGAGTACTACGCCCTCGAGGGACTTTCGCAGTTACTCAACACGGTCACGCTGGTGCAACAAAACTTCAATACCGATCTCACCATCGAAGGTGTCGTACTCACGATGTACGACGCGCGATTGAATCTTTCCAAACAAGTTGGTACCGAAGCGCGCGAATACTTTGGTGCAAAGGTGTATCGCACCGCCATACCACGGAACGTGCGACTCGCGGAGGCGCCGAGCTTTGGGCGCCCGATCCTTCTCTACGACGTGCAGTCCGTTGGAGCGAAAAGCTACCTCGCATTGTCACAGGAACTCGTGCGCCGGTTACCACGCGACGACGCACCGAACCGCAAGGTGGAAAAGGAGCGCGTTCCCGCATGACGGCTCCTGGCGGCCGCCGCCGGTTGGGCCGGGGACTCGAAGCGTTGTTGGGTCCGACGACCACCGTCGATACTCCGACACCCGGTGCGATGTCCAAGCTTCCGGTTGTCGCTATTCGCCCCAACCCCTACCAGCCCCGCCACCTGCTCGACGAAAGCGCGATTCGCGAACTCGCCGACTCGATGCACGTGTCCGGTTTGCTCCAACCCGTGTTGGTGCGAACCGCTGCGGACGATTCCTACGAACTGATCGCCGGCGAGCGACGCTGGCGTGCGGCTCAGCGTCTCGGCTGGAGTGAGATCAATGCGGTCGTACGCGAAGTCGACGATCGCACCCTCTTGACCTTGGCGTTGGTCGAAAACCTCCAACGTGACGCGCTCTCACCCATCGACGAAGCAAAAGGGTACCAACGCCTCGTCGCCGACTTCGCCGCGTCGCAGAACGACGTCGCCGAGTTGGTTGGGCGAGATCGCTCGACCGTGTCGAACGCGCTGCGGCTGCTCAAGCTTCCCGAGAGCGTTCAGAACCTAGTACATGAGGGTGCGCTCAACATGGGCCACGCACGTGCCCTGTTGCAGCTCGAGTCGCCGGAAGAAATCGAACGTCTGGCGGCCGTGGTCGTGGATAGAGAACTGTCCGTGCGTGAGACGGAGGCAGAAGCGCGCGGATCCCGCACGCCGGCAAGCCGCCCGCGCCCCAAGCGCAGCCAACGACAAACCGACCCCGAAGTTCGGCGCATCGAAGACGCGCTTCGCAAACGCCTTCAAACCGACGTCTTCGTTCGGCCGCGTGGTAAGACCAGCGGCAAACTGTCGATCAACTTTTACTCGAATGATGATCTCGCTCGAATTCTCGAGCTGATCCTCGGCAGGCCGTTCGATTGATGAAGAGACGCCGCCGGTACATGACGCTCATCGTGCATCGCGACAACGAACTTGGTTCGAAGTCCCTGCGTCTTCCCGTGTGGTTCGTGCGCACCGCTACCGTCGTAGGGTCGGTGTTTTTGGTCTTTGTTGTGGTGGCGGCCATTCTCTATACGCCAGTCGTTCGCTCCGCGGCGCGTGTCCCCTCGCTCACGCGCGAGGTCGAGCGCCTCACGGCCGAGAACGAACAAGTCCACGAACTGGCGTCGACGTTGTCCGATGTCGAAGCTCGCTACGCGCAACTCCGGGCGATGCTCGGCGCCGACGTGATACCGGAACCGCCCATCGCGGCGGACAGCCTTCCTCGTACATTGGCCGTCCTCGCGCAGCCCGCCGATACGCGCGGCTGTTACGAATTGGGTGCGTCCACCCCCGCCCACTGGCCATTGGATGAACCAGGAGTTATTACACGCGGTCCAGTTGGTGTGGGTAGCTCGGACGAAGTACACACCGGTGTCGATATCGCGGTGCCCACCGGGACGCCTATCCGCGCTGCGGGAGGTGGAGTGGTGACCGCCGCCGGGCAAGACGCCGAGTACGGATTGTATGTCCGCATTCGACACCCGGAGGGCTACGTGAGCATGTACGGTCACGCATCCCGCCGTCTCACCGCGACCGGCGACTCTGTTGTCGCCGGCCAAGTCATCGGGCTTTCGGGGACGACGGGCCGTTCGACCGCTCCACATCTACATTTTGAGATTTCCAAGGACGGGACGCCGGTCGACCCGCAGTCCCAAGTTCACCAACGGTGCAGCAAGATCCGGGCTTTGGCCAAGGGGAGTTGATGTGAAAATGGAACAGAAAGGCAGCGATGCAAACTTGTCTATCATCGCCATCGGCACCACGCTGACCGGCGAGGTAGCCACCGCGGGCGTGGTCAAGGTCGAGGGTGTGGTCGATGGCAATGTCCGCGCGGACAAGCAGGTCCTCATCGCGAAGAGCGCACTGGTCGAGGGTGATCTCTACACCCGGGAAGCGGTCGTGGGCGGCCGCGTGCTCGGATCGATTTACGCGGAAGAGCGGGTCGAGGTGGAACCGGGCGCCACAATCGAGGGAGACATCATCACGAAACGACTTCTGGTCCAAGAGGGCGGGAACGTGAACGGCAGCATCCAAATGGGCGATGCCAAGCTGGCCGAAGCGGCTAAGGCCAAGCGCGCCGAACACCCTCAGCAAGAGGCGGCCCCGGCGGTCAGGACGATACCCCTCAAGCAGAAGACGCCGGTCCGGCGGTAGCCCGGCCAGCGATCCAAGGGATAGAAATCGGGGAGACCGGCTGCACGACCCTACAGTGTGCTGACAGTAACCATACACTGTGGGATTTCTCGCGTGTTTTCTGGAGTGTGGGCGTCGAGATCAGCTCATGGCCATCCACCTAACCGACCTCGTCCAATACCTGGACGAATACCTCTCTATCGAGTCCATCGAGGACTATCCCAACGCGGTAAACGGGCTCCAGGTGGAAAGCGAACGCCCGGTTCGAAAGCTGATGGTCGCGGTGGATGCGTGCCAAGCCACCATCGATATGGCGGTCGCCCGTAAGGCCGATTTCATGATCGTGCACCACGGTCTTTTCTGGGCGGGGTTGGAGCCAATCACGGGCCGGCATTGGCGACGCGTTCGGACGCTGATCGAACACGGTATCGGTCTCTATGCGGCGCACCTTCCGCTGGACGTGCACCCCGAAGTCGGCAACAACATCGTCCTGGCGACCATGCTCGGTCTCGAACCGACGGGGTGGTTTGGTGAGGCAGGCGGCCGACCCATTGGAGTCGCGGGCACGCTTGATGCCTCGCGCGACGAGTTGGTTGGGCGAGTGTCCGACCGGCTGGGGGTCGTTCCGCACGTCATCGACACCGGCCCGGCGCACGTGGCCCGGCTCGGGATCATCACCGGTGGTGCTGGCGACTCGATTCGGGATGCGCGGGATGCCGGTCTCGACACGTTTCTAACGGGGGAGGGTCGGCACCACTCCTTCTTCGACGCGGAAGAGTGGGGTCTCAACGTGATCTATGCCGGGCATTACGCGACGGAGACGGTGGGGGTAAAGGCACTGGGTGCACACCTGGCCACCAAGTTCGACGTGTCGTGGGAATTCGCGGATCACCCGACGGGAATGTGAACCGACTCACCCGCCAGAGAGTGGAATGACGAACCGAACCGTCAGAGTTTCGGCGGTCTGCGGTGTGACACGACAAAAGCACTCCTCTCCGATCAGCCGCTTCACCCCCAACACCTCCGACTCGTCAATGCTCGGCACGTCCTTGAAGACGATTTCGAACGCCTGGCCGGAAATCACGTTGTAGCTCACCGGCCTCCCGGCCAAGCGATGATGCGGATCCACATTCACGAGTTCCTTTGCGAGCTTTTCCTGTAACTCGATGATGCGGTCCCGTCGTCCGGGATCGCTTATGGTGTCGAGCATTTCCGTCATGGAACCTCTTCGGTACACGCCGCAACGAGGTTCTGCGCTACGATAGCCGCATTCCGCCGCATCCCCTCCAACCCCGGTCTGGACAGTGCGGTCGTTCCAAATCGCGCTTCAAACTCGGCCGCGCTCATCGAGTCGAACGCATGCGGCTCGAGACAAGCGAGCGCTGGATCGTATGCCAACTCCACGTCGTCTGCCGGTTCTGCGAACTTGTGATTCCACGGGCAGACGTCCTGACAGATATCGCACCCGAACACCCAATCACCCATGAGGCTCTGGAGATCCTCGTCGATGGGTCCGGCATGTTCGATCGTCAAGTAGGAGATACACCGACGACTGTCGAGCAC
>JBFIZG010000280.1:0-5131 GCA_041604955.1 Gemmatimonadales bacterium
GCACCCCGCGGAGCATATCCCGACGCGCCGGGCCGTAGATGTCTTTTTCTCGTCCCTTTGGCGGGAGGAAATGCTGTGCTCGCCTTTCGATCCACGACATGAGCCCAAGGAGCGGACCGAACACGAAGAGACTTCGTCGTGCAAGCGGCGCAGCGGCCGTGGCGAGCCAGGGGAACAACGCCGTCGCCGCCCGCGGAATTGCCTCGCCCACCATGTACAGGAAGGCCGCCGTGACGACCACCGCGGCCAACACCTCACGCGACGGGCTGGCCGACCAACCGACCGCATTCGCCCCGGCGACGCCGGCAATCAGCATCAACGCGATGCGGCCCACGATGAGGGCGCGATCCATGGGCACCGACGCCCGCTGGGACACAGGCGCGTCGCCCAGCGTGCGGTCGACCGTGGCGGACTCCTCCGCCGCCGCCAACACGCCGGCCCAGAATGCGGCGACGGTTGCGATGGCCGCCGCCACCCATGGAAACAGCACGGAATTCACGGCGTCGCGTTCCCCAGGCTCCGCACGTAGGCCTCTTGAACGCGCCACATACGGGAGCGATACCGTTCCTCCCCCGCTGGATGTTCGTACCCGAGAACATGCAGCGTCCCGTGCACTACGAGTCGCAGCAGCTCTTCCTCCTCGGAAACTCCGGACTCCCGGGCCGTGATTCGTGCGACGTCGGGACAGACGTACACGTCCCCGACCAGCAGCCCCGGATGCGGAAGCCCAAACGCAATGACGTCGGTAGCACCGGTGTGCCCAATGTGGCGCTCGTTGAGATCGCGCATCCGTTCGGGAGACACGAACGTGACGTTGAGCTGTACCGGACTACTCGTCTCGCCCGCCAGGACTCCGCCGACGACTTCGCGAATATGGGTGATTGGCAGCGGGATCGGCTCACATTCGCATTCGACGCGGACGTCACTTGGCGCCGGCATCCCAACCCGCCGTGATTCCGCCCGTGGATGCCGGATAGTCGATTCGGTTGTGATGCATTCCGGCAAACACTCGCAGAAACTCCTGTTTGACCGTCACCACTTGGGCCAGCGTCAGCGGTGCCTCGTCGAGTTCACCGGACTCGATCCGCTTTTGCACCAGGTGATCGATGGCGTCGCGGAGTTTTTCCTCCGTCGGTTGCTCGAGCACGCGCAACGCCGCCTCGACGCTGTCGCCCAACATCACGACCGCGGTTTCGACGGATTGCGGTTTCGGACCGGGGTACCGGAATTGCGCCGGATCGAGTTCGGCCTCGGGATTCTGTGATCGCGCCCGATCGAGAAAGTAGGTGATCTCCGCCGTCCCGTGGTGCTCGGGGATGAAGGCCTTGATCGCTTCCGGCAAGTTGTGCTCTTCCGCGAGCGTAATGCCTTCCTGCACGTGATTGCGAATGATGCTCGCCGACACGTCGGGCTTGAGCTTGTCGTGCGGATTCTCCAACCGCCCCTGATTCTCTACGAAGTATTGCGGTTTCTTCAGCTTCCCGACGTCATGGTAGTAGCACCCGACACGCGCGAGGAGCCCATGCGCTCCGATCGCGTTACACGCCGCCTCACACAGGTTTGCCAGGGTCACGCTGTGGGCATAGGTCCCGGGGATTTCGGTGGCCAGCCGCCGAAGCAGCGGCCGGTTGGGATCGGACAATTCCAGCAGGGTGAGGTCCGTCGTGATGCGCGAAGCAGACTCGAACAAGGGGAGCGTGAGCAGCACGAGCGCCGCCGATGCCAGAATGTTCACGCCGCCAAGCACACCCGTGAGCCCCATCTCCGCCGCTCCGAGTTCATTCCTCAACCCGACCGTGACCCCCGCGAGGAGGAACGCGATCGTCACGGCCGTCACCGACATGAGCAACTGGTTGCGCCGTCTGATGGACCGCACGCTGAGCGCCGCAGCCATGCCACCCACCAGCGCGATGAACAGTGCATCCTCCCCACCGTACACGACCTGCGATCCGAGCAGCACCGCAAGCACCATCGCGGACACCATCGCCAGGCGGCCGCCGAACAGAATCGTGACGAGCATGGCCGCGAACGGGATCGGGATGAGTTCCGGTGCCGGATCGCCGCTGATGAATCGGAGGACCACGCCCGCGCCGAGGATGACCAACCCGAAGACCAATGCCAACACCGACATGTGCCGGAGTGATGCATACATTTCGGGAAGAAAGAGCATGAGCAGTGCCCAGAACAACGCGAGAACCAGCGCGTTCGTCAGGATCTGACCGATCGTGACCAAGAGACTCGCTTCCTCACCCTCGCCCAACCGCAAGCGCTGATTTCGCAGTTCGACCAACCGATCGTAAATGTCCGGGGTCACCACCTCATTGGCATCGACGATCCGTTCGTTACGTCGCACGACATCACCAACCGAATCCACCGTCGCGCGCATTTCGGCGCGGAGCGCCTCGGTCGCTTCCGCGTTTGCCTCCAGCGTTGGTTGGAAGAACGCAACGAGGAGCTTCCGGAAGATGCGATCGGCGATCGGTGACCCAACCGCCGGATGCGCCGTGACCCGGCTATCGAGAAACTTGCCGTACGTGAAGACGGAATCGCGCGACACGAGGCGGTCGGGTTCATTGGGCCGGCGCTCGTTGATGCGGGCGCTGGGTTCCGCCTCGACCGTGTTGGGTGCCGGAACGCCCCGCGCCAGCTGCCGACGCGCCATGATACGGACGGCGTTCAGAAACGCCGACAGCCGCCGGTTTGCCAGCAGGTACTCCGCTTCGGCGAACGTCAGACCGATCCCGTTGCTATCCGCAATCGCCATCAGATCGGCCGGGGCGGTCGCGCTGCCCAGGGCCTGAAACACCGCGTTGGCGCGCGCGATGACCGAATCCACGATCTCGGGCCGGTACTCGTAGACGGGCTGCACCGACAGCGCACGAGCATCCGCCTCCGCTTGAATGTCGTCGACCGGTTTCCGAACCTCGAACTCGAATGGTGCGATGACCTCGATCGGGGCTACGTCACCGACCGCGGGGAGCGGGGTTTCGAACCCGCCTTTGACCGGATAGAGGAGATAGGTGAGCGTCGCCAGACCGACAAGGAGACCCCACCGCACCAGGTGAAACCAGATCTTCGCCGGCAATCCGCGTGGCTGCAACTCGAAGGCCAACCCCTTCTCCCGCGATCGCTCACTCACGGTTCCGCTCCTCGTCATACGCCCGAATGATGTCGCGGACGAGCCGGTGCCGCACGACATCCTGTTCATCCAGCGTGGCGAATCCCACGCCCTCGATGCCAGTCAGGATACGCTCTACCTGGACCAATCCGGATTCCTCGTGACTCGGTAAGTCGATTTGGGTCTTGTCCCCAATGACCACTGCGCGAGAGTTCAGGCCAAGCCGAGTGAGCATCATCTTCATTTGCGCTGCCGTGACGTTCTGCGCCTCGTCCAGGATCACAAACGCGTCGGCCAGTGTGCGACCACGCATGTAGCCCAACGGCGCGATCTCGATGGTGCGTTGTTCCATTGCCTTTTGAATGCGTTCGAAGGGCATCATGTCTTCGAGGGCGTCGTAGAGTGGCCGGAGATACGGATCCACCTTGGCCTGAAGATCCCCGGGCAAAAACCCGAGACGCTCCCCTGCCTCGACTGCGGGGCGGGCGAGCACGAGTCGCCGGACGCGTTTCCGGGTCAACGCCTCGACTCCCATCGCAACCGCGAGATAGGTCTTTCCGGTACCCGCGGGCCCGACACCGATCACGATTTCGTTTTCCCGCATCAGCCGCACGTACTCCCGCTGGCCGCTGCTCTTCGGCCGCACGGCGCGCCGGGCCCCCGGCAGCACGATCTTGAGATCGCCGTTCGCCAGCTCGTCACCGTCCACACCGTCGTCGATCAAACGGCGAATGTCGTCCGGCGACAGCGGCTCCCCGAGACGCGCGCGGTCGATCATGGCAGATGCGATACGAGAAGCCTGCTCGACCGCTTCGAGTCGGCCGGCCAGCGCCATCTGTTCTCCACGCAGCAAGGCTCGTACGCCCGTGGCGCGCTCCAGCTCATGGAGATTCAGGTCGTTGACGCCCGCCAGAATCTGTAAGTCGGCGCCTTCGGCAGAGAGGCGATGAGTGATCTCGTCGCTCATTTCACCTGCACGGTGATGCCGAGTTCCGCGAGCTCCGCCGGATCGATCTCGCAGGGCGCGGCTTCGAACAGCGCGCGAGCGGCGGTGGTTTTGGGAAACGCAATCACGTCCCGAAGACTGTCGCCCCCAGCGAGCAGCATCGCCACGCGGTCGAATCCGACCGCGAACCCTCCGTGCGGAGGCGCACCCGACCGCAATGCCTTGAGCAAGAACCCAAACCGTCGTTCGGCCTCCGTCCGTGAGACGCCCATGAGCTCCAGTACCGTCAGTTGGGTTTCCGCATCGTTGATACGAATCGAACCGCTGCCGAGTTCGACGCCGTTGTACACGGCGTCGTAGTGCTGCGCTCGAAGCGCCCCGTATGCGCCGTCCCGAAGCGCCTGCATCTGATCGGCCCGAGGCGCGGTGAACGGGTGGTGGGCGAAGACCCATCGTTCGGTGTCCGGCTCCCGCTCCAACAACGGAAAGTCCTCGATCCAGACGTGCGCGTGCTGCGTGCGCGCAGCCGGTTGGAGTGCCCGAATGACCCCGCGTCGAACGGCGTCGAGGGCCGGTGAGGTCACCGCGTCGGGTCCGGCCGCCGCAACCAAGAGATCGCCGTCGTCCAGCCCCACCGCGGCAGCCGTCATTCCCTCCAATTTGGCAAGCGGTCCCGTCAAGTCGTCGCCCTTGCGTTTGAGCGTCGCCAACCCGCCGGCGCCCGATTGTTTCGCCAGCGACGCCAAGACGTCGACCTGTTTCCTTGACAACGCCGCACCACCCTGAATACGGATTCCGCGAACTCGTCCACCTGCTGCGACCGCATCGTCGAACGCTCGAAACCCGCGCCTGGCGACGACGTCGGTCACGTCCTCGATCTCATACCCGTAGCGCAAGTCGGGTTTGTCGGTGCCATATCGCTCCTGCGCCTCATCGAACCCCATGCGCTGAAACGGCGCGGAGATCGTGTGCCCGGCCTCGTCCCACAGCGCCACCAGCACCGCCTCAACGGCTTGGTAGACGTCTTCCGACGAGACGAATGAGGCCTCGATGTCGATCTGGGTGAA
>JBFIZG010000281.1:0-5102 GCA_041604955.1 Gemmatimonadales bacterium
TGTCGTACTCGTCGCCGATCGACACCCTGCCGATATCGTACTTCTTGATGAGCGGCAGCGTGCCGAACAAAAACACGGCCACCGTCCATAGTCGAATGGGGTATTCGTCGGAGCGCACATCTTGAAAGTCGTGCCGCACGAACGGAAACAGCCGCACGAACCAGTTGAACACCCGGTCGGCGTTGGTCCACACACGCCGGGTACCCGGGTGTGTGGCTTCCAAATGACGGTACGCGTTCAACGCGGTAAGCCAATGTCGTCCCGATTCATTCACGAAAAGCGGATACGTTTCGCACCCGAGTTCACGCAGGATCCCGAGCGTCAACAGACTGTCTTTCCCTCCGCTCGAGAGGATGGCGTGCGCAGACGTCGGTCCCCAGCGCGCAGCCCGCGCCATCGCCTCCGTCTCAGGAGCAGCAGGATCGGGCGCAAAGCGGATGCGGGCACGACAATACTCGTCGCGTTTTATCGCCGGCAGGTTCGTGGCTGCACCCCGCAGGAACGGATTGTGCTCCAGGAACTTCTTGACCGTAATCTCCGTAGCCGTGTTCTCGGCCATGTCGCGAAGGAAACGCTGGTCAGTTTCGTCGAACACGCCCGTAAAAACAATTTCCTCGGCAAACAGCCCGTAGTTGAGCGCAACCTGGGCTGTCACCATGGCGGCAAGGTTTCGATCGGCCGGTTTCCCGGGATCGAACACGTCCTCACCGTAGCGGTACATGAGCGCGATCTCTTCGGTCCGGTCAGCGAGCGTCACGCGGTAGCGCGTCGAGATACGTCGCCGTTCCACCACCGGCGGGCCAACTTCGAGCCGCCGGATCACGACGAGTTCGTCCCAAGGGTCGTGTGTCGGGGCGTGGCCTGGGGCCGAAACGTTCGCGGGGGTCACGATGTCGTTCTATCCGCCGGTTCTTTCGAACCCGATGCTGCGACGCTCGATCGGACGTAGGGCAACAGCGCGTCGATCAGGCACCCTACGCCGCCTTTGAGCGGGGCACACGTCGGCAACCCGGTCTCTCTCGCAACGGTGGCGCACGTGCGAGCAACGTTCTCGTCGGGAATCTGCTCGTGGTTCACGGCAATGGCGATCACCCGTTTCTCGGAGAGCAACTCGACAGCCTGGATCTGAACCGGCAGGGGGTGTAGCGGATACCCCGGGAACCCATCGTATTCCGTTCGCGCCGGCGCGTGTTGGAGTATCACGACGTCCGGCCTTCCGGCCGCGAGTATTTCGTGTCCGCCGGGATACGCGGGGTTCATCAGGCTTCCCTGCCCCTCGATCACGATGACGTCCGGCCGAGTCTCTTGCCATGCAGACCACACCGCGTGCTCGATTTCGCCCGCCACGAAGTCGTTCACGAGCGAATCGATGACGATCGAGTACCGGGCACCCTGCATCCATGCCGTCTGACCCGTCCCAATCAGCTCGGCGCGAACCCCTGCCTCCTCCAGCGCGTCCACCACCATCCACGCGGTCGTTCGCTTGCCGATCGCGCTGTCCGTTCCGAGCAACGCCACCTTGAGCGCGGTGACCTGTTCGATCTTCCCGGAAAAGAAATGCAGCGTGTCACGATCTGGCGGTTTCCGGATGTCCCGGATTACGACACCGTGTTCTGCGGCAAGCGCCGCCATGGTGGGGTCTTGCGAGAGAAAGTCGTGCAACCCCGAATCAACGTGCAAGCCGAGCTGGATGGCGCGGGCGATGTCCTGTCTGGCGGATGGCGGGAGGCGGCCGCCGTCGGGCGCGAGACCCAGAACGAAGTGTGTTGCCGGGTGTTCGCCACTCCGGTGTGCATGGACGGCGCTCTCGAGGTCCGGAACGATCGGAATCTCGTTTGGTGCGCCGTCCAGTACGCGGCCGGCGTCGTCGCCAGCATGCCGCGCATCGACCACCGCGAGAACGCGATAACGCTTGCTCCGGCGCACCAGGCCGTGCGCGGTCTTCCCGTTGGTGGTGCCAAACGCCCCCTGGCAGTAGACCACCGCGTTCCCCTCGGGAAACGCGCTCACGCCTTTCGCCCCGTCAGGATCACGACGTATCGCTCCGAGGGTAAGGCTTCCTTTTTATGTCGATCGATCAGTGCCACGAGCCCCGCCGTGGATGCCGGCAACACGTTCAGTCCCTCGCGTTCCCGTAGCAATCGGGAGTAGTCGACCAGCGCGCGGTCGCTTGCGTTGCTGGCCCAGCCATCGGTCTTTCGGATGGCATGGAGGGCGTGGTCGCCGTCAATCGAGTGCCAGTTGATCAGCGGCTCGTTGACCGGCGTTTCCCGCAACTGGCTGGGTTCCAGGTTCACGCAATGCGGCGCCCCCGTTAGGTAGGCCTGAACGATAGGATTCTTCCTGTATGACGACCCGCCCAGGATCCGCGGCATGTGCGACGTCTTGCCGCGACGATGGAGGCTCACGAACCCCTTGTACACACCGGCGAGCGTCGTGCCGTTTGAGACCGGAAGCGCGACCGCCGCCGGCGCGTCCCGTAGCTCGTCGTAGATCTCATACGCGATTTCACCGTACGCCCGCAGTTGAATGGGGGTGTTCGCGCCACCCGGGTTGGCGTCGTAGATCTCCTCGGCTTCCGCTCGTTCTTGGGACAGTCGGACGGCCGTCTCGTAGTCGTCTCCGGTCCGGACGATCTCGGCACCGTGGCGAAGCATCTCCTCGGCCCGGCGGGTCCGGTATTTCTCGGGGATGTAGATGATGCAGCGGAGCCCGGCAAGCGACGCCGCCAGTGCCATGGCCGCGCCGTAGTTCCCGCAGGTGGCGACGGTGACCGCGTCGAAGCCTCGGCGAAGGGCGTCCAGACTCTGCGCGAACGCGATCCTGTCCTTTTGCGTCCCCGACGGGTTTCCACCCTCGAACTTGAGAAAGATCTGCCGGAGCCCGAACTCGCGTTCCAAGTTCCGGCCTCGAGTGAGTGACGTGTCGCCAACTTCAGAATCGATCACGTCCTCGTACGCTTCGAGCCGTGCCTCCAGGGTTCGGCTCGGGTCGGCAGCGGTTAGTCGAAGCGCATCGAGGTCGGTACCGGGGCTCGCGGCGCCGTCCAGCAGTTCGAGCAGCGTGCTCGCTTCTGTCGTGGAGGGCGGTGCGTCTGGTTCGGTCATGCTTTCCATCACCCCATTGCTACGGACGATTAAGGATGATTGGGAACGAGGCTAAACGCCAGGACCGGGTCTTTCACTCCGATACCTACTATGGCGGCTGGGGACGACTGGGGACGACGAGGACGACTCGGGACGACCGGATGCCCGTTGTCTACTGAAGTTCGACGAGCCCGGACGCTAAGATCCGCTGTTCCTCGTCGGCAATATTCAACGAATAGTCGACGTTGATCTGGGTGGGGTACCCCAGGGTGGGATGGTAGGTCACTTCCAGCACTTCGGCCGGCCGTTCCATTGCGTCCCGTACGACCGCAAACAATCCCTCTACCGTCTCGAAGCGGCTGAACTCGGAGGCCGCAAGCTGTTCGTTCGTCTCAATCACGGTGACCGACACGATCGCGCCTGCCCGGACCTCGATCTCCACCGCACGGATGTCAATGCAGAAACAGAGCCGCTGGAACGTGTAGCGATAATCCGCCGGTCCCGCGTCCTGCCAGAGCTGGAGGCTCGCGTCGAATGAGCCCAACTCCGGACTTACGCCGTCGCCACACCCGAGGGCGGCAGTAACTGCCAGGGCGATCGCGGGCACTCGACCAAATGATTTTCTTGCCATCTTGGTAAACCTCCCGTCTCAAAGATATACCCATCATGCGGTTGAGAGGTCACCCCCCGGCGCCCGGTAGGGGATACTGCAGGCCGGGCGCACCGTAACGAGAACCACAGAGAACTCAGAAGAAAGCAAAGAGGACACAGAGTTGTGATAGGGAGTGTTGAGCGTTGAAAGTTGAAAGTTGAAAGTTGAAAAATGAAAGTTGAACGTTGAACGTTGGATGTTGGAAGTTGGATGTTGGATGTTGGAAGTTTTCTACCGGTTCTCTCCCACCAACCGTGCAATCCGCCGGCGCACTTCTTGGACGACCGGTTGTAACTCCGGATCCGCATCCGCCCAGAGATCGACAAACCGGTTGTAGTACTCGATCGCCTTGGCGGGGTCGCGCGTTTCGTACAGCTCGCCGAGTCGGCGGAGCATCACCGGTTTCTGGCGCGCGTCCGCATCGAGTCGATCCCACGCTGGTTCGGTAAGCACCCGCTCGAAATAGACGATGGCGGAGTCCGCGACACCGGCACTGTCAAACGCAGTGCCTATGCCGAACAACGCACACGTGGGCAGATTGCACGTGGGCGATGCGGCCCGGTACTCGTGGTAGAGCCGCACCGCGCCGAGCGGGTCGCCGGCCGCCATGGCAACCTGTGCTTCCTCGTCTTTCCATTCCCACGGTTCGCTGGGATCGTCGGATTGCTCGTCCTGACGCCGGATTTCGGCGAGCATAGCCGCCGCACGGTCGACTGCTCCAACTCGGGCAAACAATTCGATAAACGGATAGGCAGGAAACACCGTGTCCGGCAATTGCCTGCGGAGGCCCCGCACTTCGGACTCCAAAGTGTCGACTGTCACCGTCCCGCCGGTACCGTACCAAAGCCGGGCATTTAGTCCGTCGATATGCTGGAACATCTCGATGTTCTCGATCACCGCCGCAGGAACACGGTCGCCAAGCCAATCAATCAACAATTCGATGGCGGCGCGTTGGAGTCGAGCGCTCTCGGCTACGCGACCACGGAGCGCAGCCAGCTGCGCGAGATACGACAGCGGTGCCCCCGCGTACTGCGGGTTCCCGGCAACCTCGGCGCGCCACTGCTCCGCTCGCTGCTTGGCAGCGTCGAGGTTACCACGATTGTAGGCCAGGAGAAGCTCGTATTCGCCCAACGTGGGATGCGCAGGGAAATCGGTCTTGAATTGCTGCAAGACCTCCTCGGCCTCGGCCAACCGGCCGAGATCGCCCAAGTCGTCGAGCAACCCCGTGTACGTGACCGACGGCGCGCCTCCATTCCGAACGGATCGCAGGGCAAGCTCGGAGGCTTCCTGCCGCCGGCCGGCTCGCCTGTACCCGAGCGCCAGAGTGTTGATGGCCGTGCGGTCGTTCGGATACGTGTCCAACA
>JBFIZG010000282.1:0-5095 GCA_041604955.1 Gemmatimonadales bacterium
AACAAGAGCTCGCCGTCCTTGTGCATTTGGTAGAGACGGTGTACCCCAGTCGTCGTCTCTTCGCTTACTCCGCGAATGGTACTCGCGACGCGGCGCCACTGATTGCTGTCTTTTTCCTGCGCTTTCCGTAGCGTCTGGAGAATCACGCCCCACTCCTCGGGCTCCGTGGCGGCGTCGAACTCGGGCACGCGACCCGCCTTTTCGAACTCGACGCCCTTATGGACGAGCAACGTCGCGTCCCCGCCGTCGTCGACGATCAGGTCCGGGCCTCCGCCGTCGGGCCACACCAATGCACGCTCCGTGCAGCGCCAATACTCTTCCAACGTCTCGCCTTTCCAGGCAAACACCGGTGTGCCTTTTGGCGCCTCCGCCGTCCCGTTCGGCCCGATCACGACGGCTGCCGCGGCATGGTCTTGCGTCGAGAAGATGTTGCAACTCACCCACCGGACGTCCGCACCGAGATGATCGAGCGTCTCGATCAGCACCGCGGTCTGCACGGTCATGTGGAGGCTTCCCATGATACGGGCGCCCTTGAGCGGCTGGCTCGCGTGGTATCGTTTCCTCAGGGCCATCAGGCCCGGCATTTCGTGTTCGGCGAGTTCGATTTCGCGCCGGCCCCACTCACCGAGCCCGAGGTCCTTCACGTCATACTCGATCTGCCGAGCGGCGGCTGTCTTATCGTTGTTCGTCGTAATTGTCGTCATGTGTCCTGTTTTCGAATGAATGAACGGCTCATGCAGCTTGTTTGGCGGCCTCTTTGAGATCCTGGACCGCCGTCGGGTCTTCCCAGGTGAACAGCTTGACGTGCTTCCCGTGGACTTCGTCTTCACGCGGTGTCCGGCCGAAGTGCCCGTACGCGGCCGTCGCGCGGTAGATGGGTTTCCGCAGCCCGAGCGACGAGATGATGCCCCGCGGCGTCAGATCGAACACGTCTCGGACGGCGCGCTCCAAGACGTCGTCCGAGGCGACACCGGTCCCAAAGGTGTCGACCATGATCGAAACCGGTTCGACGACTCCAATGGCATAGGCCAACTGCACCTCGCAGCGCCGCGCCAATCCGGCAGCAACGATGTTCTTCGCCACCCAACGCGCTGCATAGGTAGCCGAACGGTCGACCTTGGTCGGGTCCTTGCCGCTGAACGCGCCGCCGCCGTGCCGGCCGGCGCCGCCGTACGTGTCCACAATGATTTTTCGACCTGTCAAACCCGCATCGCCCTGGGGGCCACCGACGACGAATCGTCCCGTCGGATTGATAAACAGTTTCACGTCACTGACGTCGAGTCCGCAGTCGTCGAGCACGGGGTTGATGATGCGCTCGGTCACGCCGTCGTGAATGTCGTCGTTCGACACGTCTTCGCTGTGCTGGGTGGACAAGACCACCGACTTGACGCCCACCGGCTTGCCGTCGGCATACTCGACGGCAACCTGGCTCTTGCCGTCGGGGCGCAACCAGTCGAGGTCTCCTTGTTTCCTCGCGACGGCCAACCCATGCGTGAGTTGATGGGCGAGGACGATCGGTGTCGGCATGAGCGCGGGCGTCTCGTCACTCGCGTACCCAAACATCATGCCCTGATCGCCGGCGCCGCCGGTGTCCACACCTTGAGCGATGTCACGCGACTGCGCATCGAGACACACCAACACCGCGCAGCTTCGTGCATCGAGTCCGTGGGCCGCGTTGACGTAGCCGATATCTTCGACGGTCTGCCGAACGATGTCCGACGCATTGAAGTGGGTGTGGGTCGTGATCTCCCCTGCCACCAACACCATCCCAGTGGTCACGAGCGTCTCACAAGCGACACGCGCCTCCGGATCGTCTGCGAGAATGACGTCGAGGATACCGTCCGAAATCTGGTCGGCCATCTTGTCGGGATGTCCCTCGGTGACCGACTCGGACGAAAAAATGTGGCGGTGTATTGGCATCGTCAGTCCTGTAAGTGCTGTTAGACGTTGAAGGTAGCTTCGCTATCCATCACGGGCAACCGACCGAGTTCCAACAAATCGAGGTCGATGTGCTCGGCGACACGTTCCCGTAAATGCTGAGTGACATCGAGCGCAGTTTGTGCGTCTGCAAGCCCATCGACCGCCGCTTCGGCCGCTTGCGTATCGATTTGGCGCACGATCCAACGGACGAGCGGCAACCGGCCGGGCGAAACACTGAGGATGCGGTACCCCAACCCCATCAGCATGAAGGCGGCGAGCGGTTCCGCGGCCATCTCTCCGCACACGGTCACATCCAAGCCCATTCGTTTCGCATCAGTCACGATCCGGGCAAGCAAGCGGACCACGGCCGGATGAAACGGCGTGAATCGCTTTGCGAGTTGCGCGTTGCCGCGGTCGACGGCGAGAGAATATTGTGTCAGGTCGTTGGTCCCGACACTCAGAAAATCACAGTGATCGGCGAGCAGATCGATCATCATGGCGGCCGCGGGCGTCTCGATCATCGCTCCAATGGGCACGTCGTCTGCCGCTTCAACACCTTCACGCCGCAGGTCGGCTGCGCATTCCTGTACGAGGCTCCTCGTGCGTGTGACCTCCTCCACCTGCGTCACCAACGGCAACATGAGCTGAACGTCGGCGGACGCGCGGGCGCGGAGGACGGCCCGAATCTGACTTCGGAACAGTTCCGGATGATCGAGACACACGCGGATCGCGCGCCACCCGAGAAACGGGTTGTTCTCGGGCGCAACCTTGAAGGGCGCCGGGAACTTGTCTCCCCCCAGGTCGTACGTGCGGACGACGATCGGGAAGTCAGGTAAGCGCCCCGCGATGCGCTCGAAGAATCGGAGCTGTTCGTCTTCCGACGGAAGCTCCGTCCGGCCAACGATCAGCAACTCGGTGCGGAGGAGTCCGACACCTTCAGCGCCGTGCTCCGCCGCGGTCTCGACGTCTTCCACGAGATCGATATTACCGCGGAGCGTCATGGCCTGCCCGTCCCGGGTCACCGCGGGTTGTCCGACCGCCTCTTCCAGCTCGTGTTCGAGCGCCAGCCGGGTTCGTTCGCGATCGCGCAGCTCTTCGATTTCCTCGTCGGTGGGATCCAGAATGACCACACCCCGGGTGCCGTCAACGACGACGTTCGTGCCCGCGTCAATCTCGTCCAGTCCGCCGACCAATCCCATGATGCACGGAATCCCCAAGCTGCGCGCGAGAATGGCGGCGTGCGCAGTGCGTGTACCCTGTTCGCTCACAAACCCCGCCACGTGATCCTTCTCGAACTGTACCGTGAGACCGGGCGTGAGTTCGTTTGTGAAGACAATCACCGGTGTCGTGCCGCGCTCCGGACCGGCCGGCATGACCGCGTCACCCAGGAGTCGGTGCAACACACGCACCTGCACGCCCGAAAGATCCGCCACGCGTTGCCGCAGCGTTCCGCTGGTGGAGTGTGACCACAAGTCCCGCATCTCCAACATCTTGAACTCGAACGCGCTTTCGGCATTGAGTTGGTGCCCACGAATCAGGCCCTCCACCTCACCCAGGAACTCCTGATCCTCGAGCATCAGAATTTGGGCGTCGAAGATTTTTGCCTCTTCCGCCCCGGCGCGTTCCCGAGTCCGCTCGCGCAGTTCTTCGAGATGGGTCCTCACTTCAGCGATGGTGTTGTGGAGACGCTGCACTTCGTCGTCGAGGCACTCCGGAGCGATCACGCGGTCTGTCACGTCCGGACCCTCCGCCGAAATCGTGTATGCCGTTCCCACGGCCAAACCGGGCGACACACCGATACCCTTCAACACTCGGGAGCGATTCATGATGTCTCGAACTCCCGGCTCAAGAAGGTTTCCAGCGACTCCAACGCGGCTTCGGCGTCGTCCCCGTGGGCGGAGAGTACCAGTTCGCTCCCCTGCTCCGCTGCGAGCGTCATCACACCGAGGATGCTCTTTCCATTCACCTCGAGCCCGTCTTTCGAGATCTTCACCTCGGCCCGGAACCCCGAGGCAAGCTTGACCAGCTCGGCGGCGGGCCGGGCGTGAAGACCAAGCCGATTGGCTACCGTCACGCGTCTGGTGGTCCGCATCACAACCACCCCGCCAGGAAGGCCAGCACGAGCACGGCCACTCCGAACCTGAGGCTCCCCAGGGACGGCCAGATCCGCCGGAGCACGATCATGCCGGTGAGCGTCACCAGGGCGGCGCCGAGGAGAATTCTGGGAACCTCGACCGCGTCGAAATCCTGCAGACGCCACGCGACCACCGCCGGAATGGCGACGCCCACCGCGAAGGCGGCGACCGGCCGGCCGACACGCATGCCCAGCTGGAGGAGCGGTGTCTTGAGCTGCGACGCAACCTGGAGACCGCCTTTCCAACCCGCCGAGAGCGCCCAGATTCGAAGCAACAGGTGCACCGTGTTGTACACGACGAGAAAGGCGATGACCCCGACGAGTGGCGACGTCCACGCGGTGAGCGCCAAGCCGACCGCCGAAGAGAACGGCAGCAACGCCGCCCAGACCAGTTGATCGCCGATCGACCCGAGCGGACCGGTCAGCGCCTGCCGCAGTCGCTGGATCTGCTCGCCGGACGCCCCGTCGTGTTCGGCCCGCGCGGCGGCGCCGACAGCAAGACCGGCAAGATAGGGATGCGCATTGAAATACGCGCAGGCTCGCGCCATGGCGGCCCGGTACCGCTCGCCACCGACACCGCCCGGGAGCGTGCGCATCATCGGCTCACTCGCGTATCCCATGCCGATGCCGATCATGCGATCGTAGTTCCACGATGCCTGTATCAGCAGCGTCCGCAACCAGGTTCGTACCATACCCGAAGTCATACGAGGATCACCCCCACGATACCGCCAGCCATCCCGAAGAGAAACCATCGTTCGCTGGCGGTGACGCGTATCACGCCGTTGGCCGCCCCGGCAACCGCTGCTCCCAATGCCACCACCACGAGATAGACCCCGGCCGCGCTCGAGATGGGCACCCAGCGCCGCGCCGCCATGCCAAGCCCAATCGCCATCACACTCACTGCCAGCGCGCGGACCGCGTCACTTCCGAGAGCGCGCCACTGCGCCGTGGCAATCGCGCGCGCGTCGCCTGCGTCCAACAGCGCCGCCCGCCCCTGGAGCTTTCGCGCGTTCCGCACACGGGTGCCGTGGATCGTGACCC
>JBFIZG010000283.1:0-5075 GCA_041604955.1 Gemmatimonadales bacterium
GGGGCGGGGGCGTGATGCACGCGGAGGCGCAGACCCGGTCTCCGCTCGGGTGGGCGCTCCAACTCGAGCGGCGCGGGGATACGAATGACGCCATCGCCGTGTATCGGAGCGTGCTCGAGGACGATCCCACAAACACCGCGGCGCTCCTCGGTCTCGAACGGCTCTTCGGGGCCACGAATGCGCTCGATTCCATTCTCCCGATCCTCGACTCGGCGATCGCCACCGATCCCGCGAGTAGATTCGTTCGCGAGGTGCAGTTGCGAGCCTACTCTACACTGGGCCAGTCGGAAAAGGTGGCGCAGACGGCCGCTGCCTGGATGCAACTCGTTCCGGACAGTCCCGATCCGTTTCGTCAGTGGGCGTTCGTGATTGCACAGGCCGGTGACGTCGCACAGGCGCTTCGGATTCTCCAGGCCGGGCGAGATCGTATCGGCGATGACGCGTTGGCTCCGGAGATGGCACGGCTCTATATGTCGACGGGTGATTGGCGAAACGCGGCGCGTGAGTGGCAAGCGGCGGCGACCTCGAATCCGGGGAACGCTCCCGCGGCGATCGCGGGGTTGAGTCAGGCACCGGCCGCGGAACGCGAAGGGGTGTTGGAACAGCTGAATGCGCGGGGCGGCGCCGATGCGGAAACCAAGCGAATGGTCGCCGAGTTGTTGGTTGCGTGGGGAAGACCCGCCGAGGGATGGGCGCTACTCGAGGGCGCGCTGCCACGAAACCCGCGCACCGCCGCGACCGTCGTGCGTGCGTTTGCCGAACGCGCCCGCCGGAGCCAAACGCGTGACGGAGCGCGCGTGCGTGCGCTTGCGCTCGAACGGTTGGCGCGGCTCACGTCCGGTGAAGAAGCGAGGCGCGCGCGGCTCGACGCGGCGCAAGCGTATGCCGACGCCGGGGAACTGGGAGCCGCGCGGCGGCTGCTCGACCGGGTGGAGGTTCCGAGCGGTGCGGAAACCAGTGAAGCCGCGTCGGCAATGGCCACACTCAGTCGCGTGGGGGCGGAATCCGGACGTCTCGATGACGCCGAGCGCCGTTACCGGGAGTGGAAGGACCGCTTGAGTGCCGACGACGCCCGCCGACTGCGGGAAACGATCGCGTGGGGTTGGGTGCTGCGAGACGAACTGGATCGCGCGGAGCGTCTGCTCGACGGTGACTCGACGGTCAATACCTTGGCAGTGCTCGGGTGGATCGCGACCTATCGCGGAGATCTGCGGGGCGCGATCGAACTGTTTCGGGCTGCGGGTCCGTATGCGCAAACTCGCGCGGAAGCGACGCGGCGCACGTCGGTGCTCGCGATCGTCCAGCGCATCGAACCGGATACGGTCCCGGGCTTAGGCGCGGCGCTGCTCCGTGTGGCGCAGGGCGACACGACGGGAGCGATAGACGGATTGGAACGCGCGTCGGCGGAGATTCCTCAAACCGGCGGGCGGGCCGACGTGTTGGCACTTGCGGGCGAACTGGCGGTTGCCCATGGTGACTATGAGCGCGGCGAGGGTTTGCTCCTTCAGTCTCTCGCGGCGGAAGCCGATGGGCCCGCGGCGCCCGGAGCGGAGTATTCACTGGCCGTCGCCTACGTGGCATTGGGAAAGCACTCCGACGCGATCCGCACGTTGGAACATCTCATATTGACGTTTTCGGATAGCGCGGTGCTTCCCGGAGCGCGGCGGTTGCTCGATCAAGTGCGGGGCGTCATTCCACAATCGGGTTCAAATGGAACGGCGTGAGTTTCTCCGTACCCTCGGGCCGGTCGTCGGTTCTGCACCGTTCCTCGGAACGAGCTTTGGTGACGCGTTTGCGGCATCCGCTCCCCGTCGTGACGGACTGCACGCCGCTGCCGACAGTCTGCTCATCCCGATGGATGATCGGCAGAGCGATCATCTCAAGGCGTACGGTGTCACGTTTCGTTCATTGAAGCGCGGCGGGTCGGCAGAGTGGTTGCTCAACTATCGTGACGGGAGCTTTCTCCTTCCCGACACCGACGGCACACGACGCGACGCATCGCTCGCGGGCGTTCAGTTGGAACCGATCTCGGGTGGCGATGTCATCACGGTCCGCGGCGAGATCCAAGCGAGCAACATGGACGCGGTGCCGCTCGAGAAAGCACCCAAAGTCGCAGTGTACGCGCCGCCCAATGCTGCACCCTGGGACGATGCCGTCACGATGGCGCTCGAGTATGCCGGCATCGAATACGACAAGGTGTGGGACCCCGAGGTGGTCGGTGGGGACCTGAGCGATTACGAGTGGTTGCATCTCCATCACGAGGATTTCACCGGGCAGTTCTCCAAGTTCTTTCTGTCGTACAGTGGATCGCCGTGGTTGGTGGAAATGGTTCGGCTCAATGCGGAGACGTCGCGGAGCCTGGGGTTCGATTCCGTTGCCACGCTCAAGAAGGGTGTCGCGAACGCAATTCGCGCGTTCGTGGAAGACGGCGGGTTCTTGTTCGCGATGTGCACCGCCACCGAAACACTCGAGATTGCGTTGGCGGCCAACGGCGTGGATGTGGCTGCGCAGTACAGTGACGGGACGCCGATGGATCCCGATGCGTCCCGGCGGCTACAGTGGGATCGTGCGTTCGCGTTTGAAAACGTGAGATTGGAACAGTCCGCTGCCATCGCGTCTTTTTCCGACATCGATGGCCACCAGGTGAACAACCCTGCCAAGCGTCAACCTTTGGGCGCGTTCAAACTGTTTGACTTCAGTGCCAAGATCGATCCGGTCCCGACTATGCTCGTGCAGTGTCATCGACAGATCATTCCGGATTTCTACGGGCTTACGACCTCGTTTAGCCGCGACCGTTTGAAACCGGGTGTGACCGTGCTGGCCGACGAGAGCGGCGCTCCGTGGGTCAAGTATGTCCACGGCGAGTTCGGCCAGGGCACGTGGACATTCTTGGGTGGTCATGACCCGGAAGATCCGCAACACCAAATTGGAGACCCACCGACGGATCTGTCGCTACACCCCGGATCTCCCGGGTACCGGCTGATTCTCAATAACGTATTGTTCCCCGCCGCCAAGAAGCGCGAGCTCAAGACGTGACAACCCTTTCGGCAGACGTACGTGCCCGGCTGGCGACGGAGATCGCGAACGCCGGCGGGCGCGAGGTCGCCTTTGTAGGCGAATTGGACCACGAACACGTGGTGGTCGCCGTTCGTCCCGTGGCGCGTGGGACGGCTGAAGCGGTGCTCGCCCTTCCCGGAGTGGCGGCTCGCGGGGAAATCGCCCTCCACAATCATCCGTCCGGCGTCCTGGAGCCGTCGGGGGCCGATCTGAACGTCGCCGCGCGGCTCTACGAAGCGGGAATCGGTTTTGGCATCGTCAACAACGATGCCTCATCCCTGTACGTCGTCGTCGAGGTGCCGCAGCAACCGGCACACCAGCTGCTCGATCCGTTGGAGATGAGCGAGCTTCTGGGACCCGGCGGTCCATTATCGAAAATCGTTCCGAACTTCGAAGACCGGCAGTGCCAGCGAGATATGACGTCGTATGTGGCCGACACGTACAACGAAGGCGGGGTGGCGCTGCTCGAGGCCGGAACCGGGGTCGGGAAATCGTTCGCCTACCTCCTTCCGGCCATTCGATGGGCTCGGGCCAACGGCGAGCGAACGGTGGTATCGACCAACACGATCAATCTGCAGGAGCAACTCGTCGGCAAGGACTTGCCGTTGCTCGCGAAGACGGCCGACAAAGAGGAACGTCCGACGTTTGCGTTACTGAAGGGGTGGTCGAACTACTTATGTCTCTCGCGATTGGGGGTTGCGCGTGCGGGTCAGACGTCGCTCCTCGAACCCGAGCGACAACGCGAATTCGACGCGCTCACCAAATGGGCGGAGAAGACGAAGGATGGTTCGCTGGCCGATCTGACTGAGATCCCCTCGTCGGAGGTGTGGGACGAGGTCAAGGCGGAGTCGGATCTCTGCAATCGGCTCGAATGTCCGCACTTCGAGCAATGTTTCTTGTTTCGCGCGCGGCAGCGCGCCGCCGAAGCGGATGTCGTGGTCGTGAACCACCACTTGCTCGCAGCCGATCTGACCGTCCGCCGCGCGCAGGGCAACTGGCAAGACGCGGCGGTCCTTCCGCCTTACCGCCGTCTCGTGATTGATGAGGCGCACCACCTGGAGGACACTGCCGCTCAGCACCTCGGCGCGCGCGCGACGTCACATGGTCTCACCCGACTCCTGTCCCGCCTGGAGCGGAACGGTCGCGGGCTCATCCCCACACTCCTGAACGAGCTGGGGAGTCGGAGCGATGACACCAGCTACGCGTCGGCGGAACTCTTGCGCTCCAACATGTTGCGGTCGGTTGACGAGGCGCGACGGCATTCGGCAGACGTGTTCGGGTTTCTTTGCGATCGACTGCAACGACAACGTGGGGAAGTGGTCCGTCTGGACGACACGTTTCGTGAAGATCCCATCTGGGACCAGGGGCTGGGCGTCGCCCTCGACAATCTCGTTGCCGTGATTCGGCGGCTGAAGGATGGGGTAGAGACCGTCGCCGACCGGATGGAACTCGATCTGGAGCCCGACCGGCGGTCGCAACTGCTGCAGGAACTGCGCGGTGTGATTCGTCGACTCCAGGCGATCGCGGATGGCATGCTGCTGGCCCTCCGTCCCCAACCGGGGAGCGGGCTGGTGCGGTGGATGGAACGACGCGGATCGAAGCCGGTGGGCGGGTTGCCGTTTCCGGTCGGGCTTGCAGCAGTGCCGCTCGATCTTGCCCAGGTGCTGAAGGAGACGCTGTTTGACCGGGTCGAAACCGTCATACTGACCAGCGCAACGCTCGCAACCGGTGGTGAGTTTGAGTTCCTGAAGGATCGCCTAGGGCTCAACCTGGAGCCGCCGGTGGTGAAGTACGAAGACGCGTTACCCTCACCGTTCGATTTTGGCGCGCAATGCCTGTTTGCCGTACCGGCGGATCTGCCCGATCCCCGTGGGGATGAAGCGGGGCACGATCGGGCCCTCGCCACTGCCGTCATCGATCTCGCGCACGCCTCCGACGGCGGGATGTTCGTGCTGTTTACCAGCTATGCCGCGCTCCGACGTGTCGCCGCCCAGGTTCGCGGCAGGATCGGCGGGCGA
>JBFIZG010000284.1:0-5061 GCA_041604955.1 Gemmatimonadales bacterium
AGCAAGAGCATTTGCTGAGAACCACCGGTCCCAGTTTCCTCGACCATTAGTTGCACGGTATTGTTGGCCCGTTTCACGTGCAGCGCCGCTGCGGGGTTTGTTCCTGCCTGCAGGCCAACCTCACCATCTGGGTCGATGACGATGCTGTTGGTCGCCGCACCGGGGATGATTTTGAACGGCAACCGGCTGCCGTTCGTCGCGTCCCGAACGAAGAAGTTGGCCTCGTTGCCGGCGACGTCCCAGGTCTGCTGGGTGAACCCACTCGACCCATCCTGCTGCAACCGTAGCGTCGGGCTGTCACCGTCCACGACATGCAATTCGACTACGGGCGCACTCGTTCCAAACCCAATGCGCCCACCGTCTTCAACAAATAACGAATGGCTCGGCGCGCCGGCCTCGATGGTCATCGGTACACGGCCCCCGTCGAGATCGTCGATCGAGAACTTGTTGGCCCCGCCATTCGACGAGTCGTTGAACGTGATCTGCCAGTCGTTCGACGGGAAGGAGGCGGAGGAGCTCGTGTCGAACGCCCTGATACGGAGGTTGTTCTCCTTGATCCGAATCGTCTCGAAGCCGAAGGACTCACCGTTCACGCAGTCGAGCCCCACGCAAAGGCTTCCGTCCACGATCAAGTCGTCGAGGATCTGCTGGTCCGGCATGGGTGACACAGGCTGATCTTCCGCCGCAACGTAGTCGAAAAGCGAGGCTGACTGTTCGACGGTCGCACGCTTAACCAACCGGAACCCGCCGTCCGCCATCGGCTCGAAATAGGCCTCCAGCCATGGTCCGAACCCCTGGCCGTCGGCGTTTGCCTGGCGGAAGTACGCCTGAACAAGTGGATCCTCGCTGTAGTTCTCCGCGACCACAGGCCGGAGATATCCGTCCAACTTGATCGCCGCTCCGTCGTCGTTCTGGTTCTGGAAGCTTGCTTTGCTCCAGGGCGCGTTGGGGAGCGATTGCGCCGCGATGAATTCGGGTAACGCCTCCTGCTGCACCGCCGCGAGCGCCCGGTTGAGCGCCGGGCTCTTCACCGCGGGACCGTCGACAAACTCCGGCCTCGGTGAGCCCGGCTGGTAGGTCGCATCGGAAACAGCAGCTAGCCGCGCCGGCGGAGTGACGGCGTCCGTCGGTGCATCACCGTTGTCGATCTGCTTCTCGTCCCGGCCCTCGACCGCTTCCGTCACAGTGGGATCCAGGAACCGCCCCTGCATCACGCGGACACCCGTCGAGTAGATCATCGACTCAGGCTCGAGACCCGCACGCTTCATCGCCTTCCGGAGCGCCCGACGGTCTCCACTCGCGCGGGCCTGCTCGAGCGAGGCCGCGTACTCCGCAGGAATCAGCGGCGTGGCGGTCAACTCGATGGAGTAGTGACCGTCGCTCAAGATCCCATCCTGTCCGCGGATCAGAAACCGTGGAACCGCGTCTCCGGCAATCCTCTGTTCGACATGGAAGTCTTCCGGACCCGAAACTCTGAGGACGAACCCCGCGTACCGACCCTTCGTGCGAAACGTCACCGCTTGGTCTGAGACATCGAAATCTGAGACGAAGCTCGCGCTCTTGTTCATCTCAGCCGCACCTTCGGAGTCGGGGCGATGCCACGAGCGCTCCTGCGCCGACGCAGCTGTGGCCACAGCTGCCATCACACTGAGGGCCATGAGTGGATTCAAGTAGAGCCGGAGCACCCTCATAGATACCTCCTGAGAATCTGAATAACGTGGGTTGGTGATCGAAGTTGTCCCGTCCGTGGGGCGCGGGAAGCGGGAGGACTTCGCCGACAGATCCATCATGCAGCCGCAAACAGGGGCTGTCAACCGTCGCAGCGAGGCAACACCGGGTCATGACAAACGGATAGTGACGTCCTCCATTTCGTTGGAATGTTCCGACGCCGTAGGACGTCTCCAAACGGAACGGGGGAGGGCTTCTTGCGGTGTCTGAGGGCCACGCCAGCCGCCGCTGGAGGACTCCGATCCGAGCAAGCTCGCTGCCGTAACCGGCGAGTCTTGGGGAAACTGCCGAGAGAGCGACGTTTCGCCAGGAACACCTCAACCACTTCCGATTTTGGACGGTTTTTCGACTAATTGGGGCCCGAATCTTGCAACTGGATCTTGCGGACCCTCAAACATACCGCATCATCAGAATAGGTAGCTTCCCTTGGTAGGCATCGAACGCCGGGGTGTCCCTGTATGCGTCGGACGGGCTTTACGCTCATCGAGATTCTCGTCGTCATTGTCGTCATCGCGGTGCTCGCGACCCTGGTGGCGCCTAACGTCTTTCGCCACGTGGGAACGGCAAAAGACGCGACCGCGCGCACGCAGATCGAGATGTTGGGGGCCGCCTTGGATGCGTACCGGCTCGACAACGGTCGGTATCCAGCCACCGCTCAAGGCCTCGCGGCTCTCTGGCAAGAGCCACAGGTGGCTCCGCGCCCCACAAACTGGCGAGGTCCCTATCTGAGAAAAGAAGTCCCGCTCGATCCGTGGAACAATCCCTATGTCTATCGAAGCCCTGGACGGGAAACCTCGCTCGGGTACGAGATTCTGAGCTACGGAGCAGACGGACGGCCCGGCGGCGAAGGCGAAGACGCCGACCTCAAGAGCTGGGAAAGCAACAACGAATGAAGGCGTTCGTCTACGAAGCGGTCGACCCGAGCGGCCGCAAAGTCCGTGGGGAGGTGGAGGCGCTCGACCCGACCTCGCTTACGCGCACGCTGGAACAGCGCGGCCTGTTGGTGCTCGCGGTGGAGACCTCTGCGCCCTCCCGGCCGCGGCCTCGGTTTGGCTTCGGGTTCCGCGCTCGGCGAGAAGTTCTGGAGGTCACTCGCGCACTAGCCTCTTTGCTGCCGGCCGGCCTGCCGCTCGCGCGGGCGCTGGCCGCCGCCTCCAACGTCGCCACCGGGCGTGTTGCGACAGCCCTGGAATCGGTGCGCGACCGAGTCGAGCACGGCGAGACTCTCGCCGCAGCCCTCTCGTACCACCCCGACCTCTTTTCACCCGTCTACCTCGGGTTGGTGCGCGCCGGGGAGAAAAGCAGCGACTTGAGCGGTGCCTTTGCGCGTTTGTCCCACCAGCTGGAACGAGACGAGCAGATGCGTGCCAAACTGCTCTCGGCGTCCGTCTATCCGTTACTGCTCGCCATTCTCGGTGGACTCGCCATCCTCGTTCTGCTGGTGTACGTGATTCCTCGTTTTGCGGAATTGCTCGAGGGAACTGGCGCGATTCTGCCACGCTCCACCGCCGTCGTCCTTTCCGTCTCCACAACAGTGAGGAGCCTCTGGCCCCTGTTTGCAGCGGCCCCGGTTCTCATCGCGTTGTTCGTCGCATGGACCAGGACGAACGCCCAAGGTCAACGAGCCTGGACTTCACTCCTGCTCAGGCTTCCACTGATCGCCAATTTCGTGCGGCAACGGCTGGCAGGACAGTTCGCCCGAATGATGGGGACGCTGGTAAGCGGGGGAGCCACGCTCGTGAGTGCCCTCGATGATACGGTCGAATCGCTGGCGGACCCGGTCGCACGCGACGAAACCATTCGGGTTCGCGACCGTGTTCGAGAGGGAAGCGCGCTCAACCGCGCGCTCGAGGAGGGAACGCTCTTTCCGGGACTTCTCGCCCAGCTCATCGCGGTGGGGGAGCAGTCGAGCAATCTCGCGCAGTTTCTGCTCAAGGCCGCCGACATCTTCGAGGAAAAAACCGAGCGAACCGTCCAGCGTCTCGTGACCGTGCTCGAACCGATGATGATCGTGCTGTTCGGGGGGATCGTCGCGGTCGTCGCCCTGGCGCTCTTGCAGGCGATCTACGGAATCAACGCCGGGACGTTCCGATGACCCGCGGGTTTACGCTGGTGGAGGTGGTCGTGGTCCTCGTCATCCTCGCCATCGTGGTGGGGGCCACCGCGCCCGCCCTGGCCAACATCGGGTCCGAGGATCCGAGCACGGCGGCCACGCGAGAGCTCCTGAGCCTCCTCCGGGACACGCGGCGTGGTGCCATCGATCTGGGAACGTCGGTATCGATCGTCGTCGACCCACGAACGGGCCGCTATTGGGTGACACCTGACGAAGCGACGCAGCCGACCCACGCGGGATCGATGCCGGAAGGTGTACGAGCGAGTCTCATCCCAACGGTCGAGCGCGCAACGTTCGTGTTCGACCCCAGGGGCGTCGCGCGCGGGGATTCTCTCGTCCTCCGGACCGCCGAAGGCTACGTGACTATCGACGTCAATCGCTGGACGGGCGCCCCACGTGTTCGCTAGCGCGCGAGGCGGGTTCACCCTGCTGGAGGCGGTAGTGGCGCTTACCATCTTGGGCGTCGTGAGCGTCACAGGCCTCGCTGCGATCCGAGCGGAACTCGACACCACCAACCGCACGACACGGGCCGTCGAGGCCGCGGCCCTGGCACAAAACCAACTCGCCAAACTCGAGTTGCTTCCCGCGCGCGAACTCGCGACGCTCCCCGATTCGTTACGCCGCGGCGGCTTTCAACCGCCACACGCCGGATACCGCTGGTCCGCGACAGCCGCTGATGTTCGTGGCGAGCGGGACCTCTACGAAATCACCATCGGTATCGAATGGGATGACGGCGAGTTTCAACTTGTCTCACGAGTTCATCGTCCAATGCGAGGATCGAGCGGACCGTGAATCGTCTGGGGTTGACGTTGATGGAGCTGATCGTGGCCCTCACGATCACCGGCTTTGCCCTCACCGTGGGGTACGCGGGCGTGTCGTCCATCGTCGACAGTCGTGTCAGGCTCGACAGCGCGATGGCGCGAGTGGCCGAAGACCATGGCATCCGAAGCAGCCTGGCATCGTGGATCGAGGGTGCTCGCGCGGTCACCGAAGAAGACGGCCGGCGAGCCGACCCACGCGGATCCGACCAGGATGCCGACCCTGGTCAGCCGACGCAGTCTGCGTTCGACGGGCCGCAATTCCGCGGGTTGGACGGCGTGTATCGACAATTCGACGATGACGAACTGTGGTTTCTCACCACCGCCACGACGCCGTTGGGCCGGGGCGAGTTTATCGTGCGGTTGTTTATCGACCGAGAGGACACGACGCCCATGCAGGGG
>JBFIZG010000285.1:0-5056 GCA_041604955.1 Gemmatimonadales bacterium
TCGCTCAGCAAACCTTGGACCTGTATTCAGAGCTGCTCGACGGCGTAGCCCCACGGTCGGCCGCATGAGCGCAGAATATTCCAACGGGTTTTACCCCCTCGATCCGAGGTTGGAGGTTGTTCGATGAACACACGGGAAATGTTGAAGGTGATTTGGCGACGGAAGAACTGGCTCTTTCGCAAGCGCGGGTGGCGCAAATCGTTGAACCTGATTGGCGCCACGAAAGACTTTGCGCTGAAGCGTGAGACGACTTCGTCGATGCCGGCTGTCGTCAAGATCGACATCAGCCCGATTTGCAACTTGAGCTGCACGATGTGCGTGCATGCCGATCCCAACGGGAGCGATCGGATCGATCAACAGGTCTTCGCTGCCGGTCATAAGATGACGGTTGAGCAGTACTCGCGAATCATCGACGAGATCAAGGACAAGACGCTGTCGGTCACCCTCTATACGTGGGGTGATCCGATGACGCATCCCGATCTGGATGAAATGTGTCGCATCACCACGGACGCGGGTCTCCAAACCCACATCAGCACCAACTTCAGCTTCAACCTGCCCGACCGACGCATCCGGCGCATCGTGGACAGCGGCCTCACGCACCTCACGGTCTGTGTGGACGGGTTGAGTCAAGAGAAGTATCAGCGGACGCGCGTGGGTGGGCGCATCGATTGGGTGCTGCGTAACCTCGAGCGCGTGTGCAAAGTCCGAGACGAGCTGGGGCAGGAGTTCCCACTGGTCGAGGTCCAGTTCATCAAGTTCCAACACAACGTCGATGAACTCGAAGCGGCTCGCGAACTCTGCCTGAAGATGGGCGTGAACCAGTTCACCGATTACTGGGGCGACCTGCACAACCTGGCCGATTTGATGCCCGACCAGTACGACATCATCCGGCCGAAGCCCAAGGACAGGCTCCCACATTGCTACTGGCCGCACTTCTCGACGGTCATCAAGTACAATGGTGACGTCATTCCCTGTTGCGATCATCGCGCCGCGGCGCAACACATCCCTGGCAGTCCGGATGCGCGGCCGTTAGGCAACGTGTTCGAAACGAGTCTGACGGAGGTGTGGAACTCGCAGTCGTATCGGGACGCCCGCCGATTCACGTCGAACCCGGCGTTGGTCGAGCATGACGAGCGACTGCAAAACCACTTCTGCGACGGCTGTCGATTCCTCTTCGACACAAAGGTGGAAGAACAGGCCATGCGCATGGCGGACCAGTTCAAATTCGAGGAGATCTACACCTTGACCTCGAAGGGGCGTCCGCTCCGTCTGCCGCAGGAGCAGACCGCCATCGGGGTGAAATCGGGCAACGGCAAGGGGCCGGTCACGACTCCCGCCGAGGTCGCGTCCAACCGCTGACGGATGGCACGACCAGCCGCCGCGTTGGAAACGAGTTCGTTCAGCGCCGACCGATGACGAGAGACTCGCTGCCCGGGACACTTGTCATTTCCCTCGACTTCGAGTTGATGTGGGGTGTTCGAGACCAGCCGTTTGCCGAGGCGTATCGGCGGAACCTCATTGGAGCACGGGCGGCCATACCGCGAATGCTCGACCTGTTCGCCGAGTTCGGCATCCACGCCACCTGGGCGACGGTCGGATTCCTCTTCTTCGAGAATCGCGAAGAGTTGTTGGCCGCGTTGCCACGCGCGCACCCGTCGTACGAGAACGCGCAGCTCTCACCGTATGGTACGTTCGACGAGCTCGATGAGAGCGAACACGACGACTCCGTGCATTACGGCGCTTCTCTCGTACAGCTCATCGCCAACACCCCACATCAAGAGATCGCCACGCACACGTTCTCACACTACTACTGTCTCGAACCCGAGCAGGATCTCGACGCATTTCGAGACGACTTGCGAAAGGCTATCGAAGCGGCCCGGCGGTTCGGCTACCGAATCTACAGCGTCG
Organism: Gemmatimonadales bacterium; assembly: GCA_041604955.1. Lineage (GTDB taxonomy): Bacteria > Gemmatimonadota > Gemmatimonadetes > Gemmatimonadales > GWC2-71-9 > JBFHWR01. Next base: position 1,909 of record JBFIZG010000285.1, read on the forward strand.
TATTTCCACGCAACCAGCTAGATGCCAACCATCTCGAGGTGTGCAAGGAACTCGGGATCGTCGCATACCGCGGTGTGGAATCATCGTGGGTGTACGCGTCGCGGAAAAGTGACGACGAGTCGATGTTTCGCCGAGGAGTCCGGCTCCTGGATAGCTACGTCAATTTGTCGGGCCACCACGCGTATCCTCGAGATGTCGTGGCGTCTTCAACACCGGCGAATGTCCCGTCTAGCCGTTTCTTGCGGCCCTATTCTCCCGCACTCCGTCTGTTGGAACCGCTCAAGCGCCGTCGGATCCTGAACGATCTCACGCACGCGGCGTCAAACGGGTTGATTTATCATCTCTGGTGGCACCCGCATAACTTCGGCGGCCATTTAGAAGAATCGCTCATGACCTTACGAGCGATCCTCACCCATTTTGCAACGCTACGGTCTGAGATGGGCATGACCAGCTCGACGATGCGTGCACTGGCATCGGGGTATGCTGAAGACTCGGAGCCACGCGCCGCGATCGCGACCTGACCGGCGAACAGCACCACCGTCGATTGCCGTCGGGGGTCAGTCGAGTCGTGAGGTTGGCACCGGCGGGCCGTTGTCCGTAACGGATTCCGCCGCCTTTGGATTGCGTGACACCCTGAACACCTTGCGAGCAAGCGCAAACACGGTCAACGCGAGAATACGCAGGTCTTCGGTGAACGACCGACGCTCGACGTAGAGCATTCGAAGCCGGTTTTTCTCATCCCTGATCTTGGTCACGAAGGCTTCATGGGCTTCGGCGGGACTGCCGGCCCCGATCAGGTGTTCGTGATCCACGAATCGAATAGACGCGTAGTCCGTAATCCCCGGTCGGACCTGCAAGATGCGGCGCTCGTCGTCGTCGTATGCGTCGGTGTGGACCGAGACCTCCGGTCGAGGCCCGACCAAGCTCATGTCTCCCCGAAGCACGTTGATGAGTTGGGGCAGCTCGTCGAGTTTGTACTTCCGGAGGAAGGCGCCGCTTCGCGTAAGCCGTTCATCACCGAGCGCTGTCGTGTGGCCAAACCGATCGGCGCCGACGACCATTGTCCGAAACTTGAGTACGCGGAATCTCTTGCCATACAACCCCACCCGCTCGCCAGCGTAGAAGATGGGGCCGGGTGACGACAGCCTGACGCTCAACGCCGCCGCGAGGAACACGGGCGATAACAGGACGATGCCGAACGCCGCACAGGCGACGTCGAACCACCGCTTACCGATGTCGTAGACTCGGGTCGTCCCGGGAGCCCTACCCATAGTCACGTGTTTACCCGGCGGATCTCACGCATCGAGCGACAAGGCCGTTTCGGTCCGCTCAACGAGCTTGGAGATGCTGAAGCACTCGACGATCCGCTCTCGGCAAGCGTGCTGCAACTCCGGCGAACGTCGACGCAGCATCTGCGCAATCCCGTCGGCCAACGCGTCCGGGTTCCCCACGGGCACGACGACGCCCGTTTCCCCCACCACGCTTGCCGAGTCTCCGACGTCCGTGACGACGCACGGCACCCCGGTGGCCATGGCTTCTCCCACCGTATTCGAAAACCCTTCGCCAAACGCGGAGCTGGAACACGCGATATCGAACGCGTTCTGCACGGCCTCGATGTCGTTTCGTGCGCCCGCCCACACCACGCGTGTCTCGAGCCCCCATTGCCGACTCAACCCTTTGAGATGCTCCTCGTACTCCGGTTGGCCGGATCCGACGCAGACGAAGCGGAGCCGCGGATTCTCGACAGCGAGCGCGCTCGCCGCGCGAAGAAATGTCTCATGGTCCTTCATCGGATCGAGACGGGCGACCAATCCCACGACGACGTCATCGTCTTGCGCCCTCCATTCCGCGCGAATGGCTCGCCGAAGCGCGGGATCGGGCCGAAACCGATCGGTATCGATTCCGTTCGGTACCACGATCATCGTCCGGTCCGGAAATCCTTCACGGCGATGGTGCTCAACTCCGGCTGCCGAGTTCACGATGATCACGTCCGCGAAACGCGCGATCGAGCGCGTCACGAAAAATTTGACTCTGTGCATCGTGGTGTAGCGGGACCGATCCATGTTGGAATCGCGGATGCCCCATACGACGCGTGCTTTGGGGGTAAACGGCCGAAGCAACACGGCGAGCAGATTTGGACCGTGGAGATATCCGTGCACGACCTGGGGCTTCTCCCGCCGCACCGCGCGTATCGACCGCCACACGAAGCCAATCACCCCCATGCGTCCGCGCCGTTCCAACTTGACTGTGGGAACACCGGCGCTGGCCAATTCCGCTTGGAGTGGCAAGCCGGTATGACACAACGCCACGGCGACGCGCCGTCCTTTCGCATGCAGACCACTGGCCAAGGCGGCGAGCTGGCGTTCGGCACCGCCAAAATTCTCGGCGCCGATCAGAAAGAGGATCTCTAGTGCCGACCCGTTCCGCCGATTCACGTTCTCATTGCCGGTGCTCACCACATTGTCGCTCCACAGCGGTCACGCACGGCAGTCTCGGGCCAAGTTCGGGCCTGCCGCCGGGTACCGCGGTTCAGAAAGCTTCATGCATGCCTCAAGTTTGTACGCGACCGCGACCACTGGCAACGACATCGGTACCGGTGCGTCCGAGATCATCGCCGACACCGTCCGGGCGGCGATCCGAGGAGGCGCCCGGCCTCCAGAGGCTCGGCGGATGGCGTGCGATATGCCTTGACCTGCAAGACTCGTGCTGGCGACGGCGCATTCCGGTTAAAAACGACGAGGCCGGTGTGATTCTTGCTCTAGAGTGACAGGTACATCCACCCGATCGCACTTTCAACAACCGTACGGGATAGACGTATGCCATCTCAGGCCACCGCGGCTCGCACCAGCGGAGTCATTACCCTCACATGACCCTCCCGAATTTCCTGGTCATCGGGGCCCCGAAGGCCGCGACGACCTCGCTCGACATCTACCTGCGCGAGCACCCCGACGTGTTCGTGAGCCCGAAGGGTTCGGGGTACTTTGCCTCCGAGGACCCGGATACGGCCGAGTCAGCGGCCTCGTACGCGTCGTTGTTTGCGGACGCCACCACAGAACGCGCCATCGGTGAAGTGTCGGCCAGCTATTTGGGTAGTCCCAACGCGGCCGAACGCATCCGGTCGCTGCTGCCGCACGCTCGTCTCATCGCA
>JBFIZG010000286.1:0-5055 GCA_041604955.1 Gemmatimonadales bacterium
CCTTGTTCCACGGGTGCAGGGAGGTCGGTAAGCTCGCCCGTTCGACCGTTTGCTCGCTGCACACCGTCTGGCGCTGAAACCCGCGACTGCGGCGCCACGAGACGAACGAACGTCGTTCCACGAACCGCCAGCTCGACGACGCGACCGACGAGCGCGCCGAACGCCACTCCCAAGACACCGGCCGACCCCACGAGCGTGAGCGCAAGCGGCACGGTGATGACGACTCCCAATAACCCCGCACGAAAGTTCACGTCTGGGCGTTCCAAGGCCTTGAGCCCGTGCGCGGCCGAGACACCCACCGCCCACGCGAGAATCGCCAAGGCCAGCACCGTGACGACCAATCCATTCCCCGCAAATTCTCGCCCGTACAGCAGTACCAGCGCTGCGTCACCAAACAGCGCCACAGCTATACAGAACAACGCCATACCCGTTCCAATGAACATCGTCGAGCGAACGGCGACCGGCCACAGCTCCGCGTGCCCCCCCGACGCGACCGCGCGGGCGCTCTGCGGACCGACCATGTTGGCCAGCCCCAAGACAAAGGGATTCGAGAGCGTGACCACGGTCATGCACGCGGCAAACACGCCGGTGGCTTTTGGATCCAACGCCGCTGCCAGCACCCAAAGCAATCCGAAGCGATTGACCCAGTTGGTCATCTGGCCACCGAGATCCCATCCGCCAAGTTTCATGCTCCTACGCATCTCCCTCATCGTCTCGTTGAGCGTCACGATGAAGCTCCGACGCGCGACGTAGAGCCACCCGATGCTTCCGAGTCCCGACGCGACACCAGTGACACCGAGCGCCGATACCGCCGACAGCCGTCCGGTACCAGCGAGAGCCACGAGCCCACCGACCTGGACTGCGGCAAATACGAGATCGATGCCGACCGCCCTTCGGAGATCCAGATGCGCAAAGCACACCCGCCGACCCAACTCACGGAGGAGGACAAACGGGATCACGATCATCAGCGCTCTCGTCGCCGGTACCGCGTTCTCCGGTCCGATGCCTGTCGCCAACGCCGCGCTCAGACCGCCAAGCATCAGCACCGCCAATCCAGCAAGAACGGCATAGTGCACCAGCAACGTCCCGGCGTACCGCGCCCGCTCTGATCCCTGAAGACGATTCCCGTACACGACATACGGAAGTGAAATCAGAGATTCCTGCGTGATGGCGATGAAAAACAGCATGGCGAGTGCCAGGGAATAGACACCGAGTTCCTCGGCGCCGGCTGCCCGGCCGATGATCACCGCGGTGAAGAAGTTCGTGCCGCTCACCACGGCTTGATCGAACAGCGCGAGGGACCCGTCCTGCAGGAGCGCTCGCCACGATCTAACGAGTCGCGGCATAAAGGCGCGAGCCGAACCCACTGCGCCAGACGCATCGAGACGAGGAGGACGAGTCATTTAGGCCGCCGCGTCGTTCAGCATTCGAACGGTCTCGAGGTCGACCTCGACGGAGACCCCCTGACGGATGAGATCGACTCCCACCAGCACCCGATGCCGACCATGAACCTCGAGAATGGTCCCCCGCACCCTGGCAAACGGACCGGAGACGATCTCTACCCGATCGCCCTCGCTCACATACCGCTCAATTCGCACTCGTTCCGGGTGTTTGAGTAACTGCCGTACCTGATCCAGCTGATCGGACGGAATAGGCTCTGGCGTTCCAGCTCGGCCGACCAGGTTGACGACGCCGTCAACGCTTAGCACTCCTAGCTGATTCTCCAAGTCGATGCGGACAAACACGTATCCCGGAAACAACGGCATTTCAACACGCTTGCGTCGATCCTTCCATTGCCGCGTCTGCGTCAGGAGCGGAAGCCAATGCTCCACGCCTCGAGCGTGGAACTGCTGAACGACCTTCTTCTCAAACCGCGAACGCGTGTACACGGCGTACCACGCTGGTGTGGTGGTCATCGCGCCGTGTCCTCGCTCGCCTGCCGCATCACTGCGACTCCGGTTGTGCGTCGATGATCCCCGGACGCGGTGACTCGGGGGATCGCGCGGCCCACCCGCCACGGCGGGCCCGTCGCGTTTCGGAGACGAAGGCGTCCGCTGTCCGATCGAACACCTGTTGGAGCCGACGACACGCTTGCGCCTGATCGATGTTCGGGCCTGTCGCGTCCCTGGGATTGCGAACAAAGGCGGTCATGGCGACGCCGAGACGCCGTGCCGTCTCCGCCGGACCCGCCGGGTCCACGAGGGTGACCCGTTCCGGGTCATGAGCAGCTTGCGCAACGGTTCGTGCGCCGCCGTTCGCGAGCACAATGATCGGGGCACCGATGAGCATCGCCTCAGCGAGCGCCACACCACCTTCCTCGCGAAGCCCGGTAAACACCACAGCTGCCGCCTCGGCGAGCAGCTCGAGGGCTCGTTCGCGCGATACACTCCCCAAGAACCGGACACGGTCCTCGACCTGCAGCCGGCGAGCCAACCGCTCCAACGCCCCACGTTCGGGACCATCGCCAGCCACCACCAACTGCACATCGCTCGGGGTGTTCGCAAGCGCACGAATCGCCAGTCGCGGGCCCTTGCGGGATTCCAAGTGTGAGAGGTACAAGACGTGCGACTGCCGCTGGCGGGGCGCAGGTTGCGCGGGAACGTCTGTGAACAACACGTGGTTCAACAGCGTCGCCTTTTCCCGGGTCTGCTTTGGCAACTGTCGCAGTGTCTCGTCGTTTTGGACGACGCAAGTGGTCACGGCGCGCCAGGTATCTCGCGTCGCTGGAAGCATCGCGGTCAACCGAACACACACCAGGTCGACGAGTTCCGTGAGAATTCCACGGAGACCCAAGTTGGTCCACAGTCGAAACGGCGTGGTCACGGCACCGCCCACCGGACCCCAGACGGTAGGAACATCGAACCGTCTGAGCGGCGCTGGGAGCCAATACGTGGAGTAGGTCACGTGGTGTACGAAATCGAACGGGCGGCGCTCGTGGAGCACATGTCCGGCGCGGTAAGCGCGACGCAGCCAGAAGAGATAGACGAGGAAGCGCAGCACACGATGCCATTTGGCCCAGGGCGCTAACGCGGGCTCCGGCACTTCCACGAACGTCAACGACGCGGTCCCGTGCTGCTTGCCCCAATCCGCCAGACGACGGCGGTGCTCCGGACCGACGAGCACCGTACAATCGGCAAACTTCGCCACGCCCCGCACGACGCCCCACCCAACCCCGGGCTCCGAACCTCGGCCAGGTGAGCATGAGTAGGCGAACACGAGAACCCGTGGGCGCGGCGTCACTGGGGCGGCTCCATCAGCTTCCGTCGATCTGTTGGCCATCACACTCCGGTCCCAAGGGCTAGCAGCGCCCTCGGTTGAACGACTACCCGATCCACGCTCGCGAGTGACTGCTCGCGGCCCGTCCGATCGAGACCCAGGCAGGCATTGCAGGAATCGAACCGAAACGTGCTCCACGCGGGGAACGGAATCCGCGTCCCCAGACCACCGCAACGCGGCATCCAGCGGCGGACATTGTGGCGGATCCGCCTCACGTCCGGCCCCACTTCGTAGGACCCTCTCCGCATCGGCGTGTCGACGGCCGGGGCGTGCTCTTCGCGGAATTCATTCAGATGGATCGACGTCGGGTCGACAACGCCCGTCCGCCCGAAACGCACAATTCTTGCGGTACCACACGTCTCGATATCGGAACCTCATGGCCGAACGAACCACGACTAGGCAAACGACTCGAATGGCGCGGCGAATCCGCGACGCCACGCTGGTGCTGCTCATCACCGTGATCATGTTCGTCGCGTTCGAAAAGACCGTGGGCGTCGTGTGGTCGCAGGTGTCGACGCTCAAAAGCGCTGATGCGCTCCCAATTTCGGTTCAAGACAGCCTGCTGATCCATCGCTACCGTCCAAACAACCGCATCATCCACTCTGGCCCCGAGTTCGACGTCGAATACGAGATCAATGCGAACGGTTTCCGCGGCGCGACTACCCACGGCATACCCAAGCCATCGACCACGACTCGAATTCTCTTGCTGGGCGACTCGTTTACCTTCGGACAAGGGGTGGTGTACGACAGCATTTGGCCGACACTCCTTGAACGCAACTTGCAATTGCGGGGCTACGACGTAGACATCGTGAATGCCGGCGTACAGGGATACAGCACGCGTGAGGAGGTTCTGTTGCTGCAACAGCTCCACGCGATGGTCGACCCGGATATCGTGATCCTTGCGTTGCTACCAAACGATCTCTACGCGAATGCGCCCATCCAGACGACAGCCAACACCGCGGCGGTCGCGAAGAACACCGGCGGACGCAGCCGTTTGCGGTCCGGGCTCCAGTCGATCTTACTGCTTCAACGTACCCTTGCCAGCATCGACAGACTGTACGTCCGTCTGTATCTGCTGACGCCGTGGACCGAGTACTACCGAGTGCCTCCCTCCCCCACGTTCAGCGCGAGCGTCGAAGCCACGACACAGCTCCTTCGCGAGGCACACACGTTCAGTCAGACAAACGGCTCGACGCTGCTTCTCCTCTCCGTTCCGCAACAGTTCCAGGTGCTCGCCGAAGCCACTGGCTACGAGAGTTCCGAAATCGACGTGCACCTCGTTGACCGCACCATCGGTGAGTTCGCGCGGGCGGAGGGTATCCCATGGATTCCTATGATCGACACATTCACCAGGGAGTACCGCGTCAACGGGAAAGACTTGTTTTACCGGGTAGACGGACACCTGAACGCGGTGGGGAACCGTATTCTCGCAGATAAGCTCACGCAACAACTCCGTGACAGACTGGAATCACACCCGCATCCCCGTCGCGCATACTCGAACCGGTAGGCGGCGGACGGGCGGACACGCCAGACAACCGCTCAAAAACAAACCGGCTCCCCTGGAACCAAGGGAGCCGATGAAGACGTGAGCACTGCCACGCACAGCCGCGGCGGTCCTGTTGCCGGGCGAATCGTGAGCGGTGGGTCGCACCGCTGTGACTGAGGTTTGAGGCTCTTTCGGAGCAGCCGAATCCAACAACCGCCTCCAACGACGACCCACACGCCAAGTCCAATCAGCCACAGAATCACAGTCGGATCACCCTCGTGAGAATTTTGCGC
>JBFIZG010000287.1:0-5011 GCA_041604955.1 Gemmatimonadales bacterium
AGGCCTGTGCTTCGGCTGAATCGGGGTCGGCGGCGCCTTTGTCCAGGAGTTCCGCGGTCGCCTTCGAGAGGGCCGTGGCGCCGGCACGGAGCACGGGCGCTGCACTGGGCGGTACCACCGTGGATTCCCCATCCACTTCGATGGCCCGATCGATACCGTCGAGGAGTTCCGCAATGGGCGGCACGTCGGAGAGTGCCGCCAGTCCGGTGAGGGAGCTGACGAGCTTTCGGGCGTCCGTGAGCGGCCGTGCTGGAGACCCGTGCACATCCATGGTTCTCGCCGTCTCGTCCAGTGCCCCGGCCAGGGCCGCCGCCTGGCTCGCAACGAACGCCACGAACCCGACGTCATGTCCCTCCCGGTCTCCATCGGGTTCTGCAACAGCCGAAGACCGTCCCGTGACCGCCTCCAACTCTGCGACGATGGCCTCGATCATGGCGGTTTCCGACGCCGACCACTGCCCGATTCGCGCCACGAGACCCGCGATGTCCTCCACGGTTTGGCTGGCGAGTCCCCGGGTATGATGATCCCACGAAAGACGGCCGCGTTGGGCGGCGAGCGCGAGCTGTTCGAGGGCAGTCGCAACACGCCCGATCGACTGCTGGTTGGCCATGAGCGACGAGCCCCGGAGCGACCGGCACAGCCCCGCAAACTCGTCGATCGCCGTCGGTTCCGCGCGCGCCGCGAGGACACGAAGCTGGTCGAGGTATTCGCCCGCCTCAACGGCAAAGAACTCGGGCGATCCCATTGGTCGATCTATCGGCGTGGGATCCATTCGGAGAGGCAAGGTAGGGGTACGAGAGTATGCGGTCAACGCGCGCCGTCGATCAACGCCCGCATCTCGGCCACGGCGGCTTCCATCCCGACCATGAGGCTTCGACTCACGACACTGTGACCGATGTTCAGCTCTTCGATGTCGGCTATCGCCGCTACAGGGACGACATTGTCATACGTGAGTCCGTGACCGGCATGCACGGCCAGCCCGCGCGACCGTGCATGGGAGACAGCGTCACGCAGTTGATCCAGGGCGCGGGTGTCTTCTCGCCAGGTGTTGGCGTAGTCACCGGTGTGAAGCTCGATTGCCGGAGCGCCCAGGTCCGCGGCCCGGTCGATCGTCTCCCGGTCGGGGTCGATGAACAGGCTGACCCGGATTCCCGCATCCGCCAGCCGGTCGATCGTTGGGCGAATCCGCGCATGCAGTGGCGCAGTCGTGCGGAGGTCGAGGCCACCTTCCGTCGTGATCTCCTCCCGCTTCTCGGGCACGAGTGTGGCCTGATGGGGGTTCACTGCCAGCGCGATGTCCACGATCTCGTCCACGGTCGCCAGCTCGAGGTTCAGGACGGTCTGAATCTCCTTGGCAATCGATCGCACGTCCTCGTCCTGGATATGCCGGCGGTCTTCGCGAAGGTGGACCGTAATTCCGTCGGCGCCGGCTCGTTCACACAGGAGCGCGGCCTCGAGCGGCTGCGGCTCATCTGCGCGACGCGCCTGCCGCACCGTCGCAACGTGATCCACGTTAATGTATAGGCGCATTGTTGTCCCGCAGGTTGGGGCGACAAACGCGTCGCCGGGTTCGGTGACGGAGGCGATGACTCGGTGCCCGCCCATTTCTCCGGAGTCTCTTGCCTCACCCCCTAAGTATATTAGGTTCGACTCGCATGGTTATCGATCGTTTCGTCCCCGTGATGCGCTCGCGTGCAGTAGGCCGGGCGCTTTTACTCGCTCTGGTGGTGGGGTGTGGAGGCGGATCGCAAGCGTTTGCGCCGAGTTCCCCTGAAGCGGCGGTCGAGGGTTTCCTGAGCGCGGTGAAGGCCAACAGCCTCGTCGCAATGGGAGAGCTATGGGGAACGTCGAGCGGACCGATGTCCGGACGCATGGATCGGGACGAGCTGGAGAAACGGCTCACGGTGATTCGGGTTTACTTGGCGCACGACCAGTACGAGATCGTTCCGGCTGGGGCGCAGGCAAGCGCGGCGGCTCCGGCCGGCGCGAGAGCGGTGCACGCCCGGCTCACTCGGGGAGCGTGCCGGCCAGTAGTCCCGTTTACGGTCGTCCCGTTCCGCCAAGGTTGGTTGGTTTCAGATGTCGACTTGAACGCCGCGGGAAATCCAGCGAGGCCGTGCGGACCGGTTTCCCGGGGTTCGCGGTAGCTATTCGGTCAGTTCGAGAAGGATACCCGACGTCGACTTGGGATGGAGGAAGACGATCCGTCGGCCACCGACGCCCCGCCGCGGCGTCTCGTCGATCGGTCTGTAGCCCTGGCGGCGACAGCGTTCGAGCGCCTCGTCGAGGTTCCCGACGCGAAAACAGATGTGGTGAATCCCGGGCCCCCGTTTCGCGATGAACTTTGCGATCGGGCCGTCCGGGGTCTCGGGTTCGAGCAGTTCGACATCGACGTCGCCGAGATGAACGGAAACAATTTTGGCCCCATCGGCTGTTTCAGGCGGTGAGGGCTCGGTCTCGAGAATGCCACGATAGAAGGCGACGGCTTCCTCGAGATCGGTAACGGCCACACCGATGTGGGCCACTCGAGCGTTGGATTCGGTCACGGGTCCTCGCGCAGCTAACGAATGGAGCAGAAGCGTTGTCGTACCGGTTCGGGCCGCAGCGCGCAACATAACGAGAGGGAGAGAGACATGGCAGGGACGGATACACTTGTGGAGCTGACGGACGACACGTTTGACAGCCAGGTCGTGCAGCACCAAGGCCTGGTGATGGTGGATTTTTGGGCGACCTGGTGCGGTCCGTGCCAGATCATAGCGCCGGTCGTTGCCCAGTTGGCCGAAGAGTACGAGGGCCGGGTGAAAGTCGGCAAGGTCGACGTCGACACAAACCAAAAAATCTCGATGGAATTCAACGTGCGCTCGATTCCGAGCATCCTGTTCTTCAAGGACGGGAACCACGTGGACACCGTCGTCGGCGCGGTGCCCAAGCCCTACCTGGTCGAGAAACTCGAGCAGCACTTGGGGTAGTGAGATGTCGCTTCCCGCCGCACGCCAGGCGGGTCGGGCGCGGGGTCTCTCGGCTCCGCGCCCGTTCTTTCCATGAGCGCGGGCACGCTGTTTGTCGTCGCGACGCCTCTCGGTAACCTGGGGGACCTCTCCGATCGCGCCAAACAGGTCCTTCGCGCCGCGCACATCGTAGCCGCCGAGGATACCCGCCGGGCACGCACCCTCCTCACGCACGCCGACGCCACTCCCAGAGTGGTGAGTTTCCACTCCCATTCCGCCGACCGTCGACTCGACCAGCTCGCCGATGAGTTGACGCGGGGGAAGTCGATCGCCTTGCTGACCGACGCCGGGACGCCCACCGTGAGCGACCCCGGCGCACGATTGGTGGCGCGCGCCCACGAAGTCGATGCCCGGGTCGTCGCGGTGCCCGGGCCGTCTGCGGTGGCCGCGGCGCTCAGTGTGTCGGGGTTCCCGGCCGATCGATACCTTTTCTTGGGGTTTCTTCCCCGTCGGGGACGGGACAGAACCCGCTGCTTGACCCAGGTCACTGCTAGTCCGTGGACAACCGTGATCTTTGAATCACCGAATCGGTTGGTGGCCCTGCTGACCGATCTGAGTGAACGATGTGGGCCCGGCCGGCCTGCTGCGGTTGCTCGGGAAATGACCAAGGTGCACGAAGAGGTCAAGTTGGGAACTCTCAATGAGTTAGCGGTTTATTACACCGATCGTCCTCCTAAGGGCGAGGTCACCGTTCTCGTGGGCGGGGCCAGTGGTGAGGCGGCGGTCGATCGTGAGGCTGCCCCCGACCGGGCTCGCGAATGGCTTGCTCGGGGTCTCAGCCGCCGCGATGCGGCCGACCAGGTTGCCGCGGAATTCCACATGAGCCGTCGAGAGGCCTATCGCTTGGTGAACGATCTGTGAAGCCCACGTCAACGCGTCTCGTCGGTGTCTCGTGGGCGATGGTCTCGCTGGCATTCATGCTGCCGGTTTCGCAGGCGGATCCCAAACTCACCATCGGTCGGCTGCAATACGACGGCGGTGGCGACTGGTACGCGAACCCCTCGAGTATTCCAAATCTCCTCGAGGCCGTGCGGACACGAACCGTCCTCGACGTCGCGGAACGGGAGCGGGTCGTTCGCCTCACCGGGCCGGATCTGTGGGAGGTGCCGTTTTTGCACATGACGGGGCACGGAAACGTCCGGTTCTCCGACGAAGAGGTCATTTTGCTTCGCCGGTATCTGGAAAACGGCGGGTTCTTGCATGCGGACGACAATTACGGCATGGACGAGTCGTTTCGGCGCGAGATCGCTCGGGTGTTCCCGGAGCGTCCACTCGCTGAAGTGCCCCTGGATCATCCCGTCTACCGCATCGTGTACGATTTCCCGCAAGGGCTTCCGAAGGTGCACGAGCACGATGGGCAACCCGCGCAGGCTTTTGGTATCAACGTCGACGGGCGTTTGGCGATATTCTACTCGTACCAGTCAGATCTGGGAGACGGCTGGGAGGATCCGGACGTCCACGACGATCCGGACGCCATCAGGGAGGCAGCGTTACGGATGGGAGTGAACCTCTTCGTGTACGCCGTGACGGCAACACCGTGACCGAGACCGGAAAGTGGCTCGATCGGAGGCGCCGGGAACTTGCGCGCCGAACCCTGGGGGCCGGCCTGCTGCTGACGGTCGGTTTCACGCTCTTCGCGCTCGGCGTCGGCGTGCTGCTGGGGTTTGCCGGCATCTACCAGCTGCTTCCACCGGCGGTGCTGTTTGGATGGATTGGCGCAGTTGTCGCGCTCGCCTGGGGGGTGCGCTGGTACCGACGGCGGCGGCGCGCAACACAGGCCGGCGACCTCGCCCGCGAAGTGGAGATGAGCGGGGGGCTTCGCGAAGGGTCGATTCGGGGTCTCGCGGAATGGGTGCCGGCATCCGGGAGTTCTTCGCTGGCAGCCCTCGCCGATACCCGCGCGAGCGGCTGGCTCGACCGGCACGGCTCCGACGCACTTGCGTCAGTGCAGGCACGGAGTAACCGGCACCTGAGAGCGGGTGGCGTCACGCTGCTGGCAGGGG
>JBFIZG010000288.1:0-4997 GCA_041604955.1 Gemmatimonadales bacterium
ATCGTCGACGACCCCGACATGCCTGAGGACACCCAGGACCGGTTTCAGCGGAAGATCCAGAGTCAATCCGTTCGCTTGGCTTCGTTGGTCACCGATCTCCTGACGTTGGCCCGTCTCGACGCCGCCGAAGGGCTTCTGCAATCAGAACCCGTTGATTTGCGGGACGTCGTACGAGCAACGGTGGACCACTTTCGAACCGACGCCGAGGAGCGGCAGGTGAACCTGACGGCGGAAATTCACTCCGAGCCGGTTGTTGTCCTTGGCGACATCGAGGCTCTGGGGTTGCTGACCAACAACCTCGTGGACAACGCGTTGAAATACACCCCTCGGGGCGGAACCGTCACCGTCAAACTCCTGGCCGACGATGCCGCCAGACTCGAGGTCCGAGACACCGGCATCGGCATCGGTGCCGAGCACCTTGATCGCATTTTCGAGCGCTTTTATCGAGTGGACAAGGCCCGGTCGCGAGAGCTCGGTGGGACCGGCCTCGGCCTGTCCATCGTGAAGCGCATCTCTACGACCCACGGCGGCTCCGTCTCGGCGGAAAGCAGGGTGGGCGTCGGAAGCACGTTTCGCGTCCGGCTGCCGTTGCTCGACCAGGGAGGCTAGGCCGAAATCTTATCTGATCTTTACCCACCCTTTACAATGTCCACCATAGCTTTATCGCGGTTTGTCGCACAGATGGATTCCGCTAGGGTGCCGCCCGGGAATCAGCGGCGGTCGCTGGCACGTTCATGACAGAGAGGACTGACGATGCAAAAGCAAAGCTTGACGTTGACACTTGCGTCCCTGGTCGCCTTGGGATGCGGCGGGGGCGCCGGTGCGGGACCCGCAACCATCGCCGTCGACGGGTCGAGCACCGTATTCCCGATCACCGAAGCGGTCGCAGAAGAGTTCCAACGCGAACATCCCGATGTCCGCGTTACGGTCGGGATCTCGGGAACGGGTGGCGGATTCAAGAAGTTCACTGTCGGCGAAACCGACATCAACGACGCGTCCCGCACGATCCAATCGTCCGAGAGCGAAGCGGCAGCGGCGAACAACATTGGGTACATCGAATTGCCGGTGGCCTTCGACGGTATTTCGGTCGTCGTAAATCCCAACAACTCGTTCGTCGATGCCCTCACCGTTGAAGAGCTGAACGCTATCTGGCGGCCGGCAAGCACCGTACGGCGATGGAGCGACGTACGGCCGGGGTGGCCCAACCAACCCATCGCGCTGTATGGCCCTGGAACCGATTCCGGCACGTTCGACTATTTCACCGAAGTCATCAACGGTGAGTCGGGCGCCTGCCGGCCTGACTTCACGGCGAGTGAGGATGACAATGTCCTGGTTCAGGGGGTTGCCGGGGATCCCGATGCCCTGGCGTTCTTTGGCTACGCTTACTTTGCGGAGAACAGAGGTCGCCTCAAGGTGGTTCCGATCAACCCGGGCAGCGGACCTGTGGGGCCGACTGACGTGACGATCAACAACGGTACGTACCGTCCGCTCTCCCGCCCCATCTTCATCTACGTGAGTACCGAGGCAGCCGAACGGCCAGAGGTGCAGGCCTTCGTGCGATTCTATCTCGAGAACGCGGCCGCTCTCGTGGGCGAAGTCGGGTACGTGGCGCTCCCCGATCGAGTCTACGACCTCGCGCTGCAGCGCTTTGAGCAGCGAGTCACTGGTTCCGCGTTCAACAACGCACAACCCGGTCAATCAATCGAGGAGATTCTCGGCACCTAGTAAAAGACCGGCATTTAGCGCTCGACACTATGGTATTCGAAAGACAAATCCCCGGGGGAAGAACATGTACAGTACCAAGTTGCGAACCGTGGCGCTCTGCGCCGCATTCGCACTCGCGGCTGGCGCGCGTCCAGTCACGGCACAGGTCAAGATCGACGCGCGCGCGATGGAGCTCACCGTCACCGGCCGCGTTCATTCGCAGTTCAACACCACGTCGGTTGCCGGCGTGTCGGGCTCCGAGTTTCTCATTCGTCGCGCGAGATTGACGGCGGAGCTCAAGATCAACGATTTCGTGAGCGGCAAGATCCAGCCCGACTACGGTGAGGGCGAGATCAACCTGAAAGACGCCTATGTTCGACTGACCTTCAGCCCGGCGTTTCGCGCGACATTGGGACAGTACAAACGGCCGTTCGATCTTTTCGAACTCACGAGTTCCACACAGATCTTGGTGATCGAACGCGCCGGTGGAGTGAGAGGCGTGGACGCGTGCATGGGGCCTGGCGGCACCTGCTCGTTCAGCCGGTTCACGGAGAAGCTCCAGTATTCCGACCGCGACATCGGGATCCACATCGACGGACGAGACAAGACCGGGCGATTCGGTTATGCGGCATCGATCACGAATGGGACCGGCGGAAACACCGAAGATGAGAACGGGACGAAGTCGTATACCGGCCGAGTGACCTTTTCGCCCTTCGATAATGTGTCGATCGCCGCGAACATCGGCGTGCACGATTATGTGGACGGGTCGGGGAGCAACGAGTACGCCAACGCGTTCGGTGGTGACATTGAGGTCGGCAACTACGACCGCGGCCTCCACGTGAAAGCGGGCGTCGTGTCGGGGGACAACTGGCAAAATGTGGCTGCTGGAGAGCCGAGCACGTTTTTCGCGACACAAGGCATCGTCACCTACAAGGCGCCGGTGACCGAGAACCAGTTTGTGACCGCAGTCGAGCCGGTGGCGCGGCTGAGCTGGGGGGACCCCGACACCGACGTCAGCGACGACGACGGGTGGCTCATCACGCCTGGGTTTGTCGTGTACTTTTCCGGGCGCAACAAGATTGCCCTGAATCTGGACGTCTGGTCGCCTGCCGCGGGCGACACGGAGGTATCCCTCAAAATGCAGTCGTACCTGCACTTCTAGCGTTCTTACGGTGACAGAGCGGACAGACGGATGACGGAAACCGCGTTGGCAGCGGGGAGCGCGGGGAGCGCACTCCGCCGGAGACGACTGAGCCGGTGGCACGAAGAGGCCGTGAAAGCGGTCATGTTCCTGTGCGCTCTTCTGTCGGTGCTCGTGACCATCAGCATCATCGTGGTGCTGGCGCGGGAGGCCTCGACGTTTTTCCGGGACGTGCCAGTACTCGATTTCCTGTTTGGCACGAGATGGACACCACTCTTGGAGCCGCGTTCGTTTGGCGTGCTTCCGCTTGTCGCCGGCACGTTTCTGATCGTCTTCGGTTCGGCCCTCATCGGCATTCCGATAGGGCTAGCTAGCGCGATCTATTTGAGCGAGTACGCAGCACGTCGCTCCCGAACGATCATCAAACCCGTCCTCGAAATTCTCGCCGGCATTCCAACGGTTGTATACGGATACTTTGCGCTCACGTTCATCACACCACTGCTTCGAGCGGTGTTTCCCACGACCAACATCTTCAACGCCGCCAGCGCCGCCATCGTCGTGGGCATCATGGTACTCCCAATGGTGGCGTCGCTCTGTGATGATGCGCTACGGGCGGTGCCGGACTCCTTGCGCCAGGGCGCGTATGCCCTAGGTGCGACACCGTTCGAGGTATCCGGACGCGTGGTCGTTCCCGCGGCGCTCTCGGGAATCATCGCGTCATTTGTCCTCGCCCTCTCACGCGCGATCGGTGAAACGATGGCGGTGACGATTGCGGCCGGGGCGACGCCCAGGCTGACCGGCAACCCGCTCGAAAGCATCCAGACCATGACGGCATACATCGTCCAGGTCAGCCTCGGAGACACACCGGCGGGCACCGTGGAGTACCAGACCATCTTCGCCGTGGGGGCGCTCCTGTTTGCCATCACGCTCGTCGCCAACCTGCTCGCCAATCGCATCCTTCGGCGGTTCCGCGAGGTGTACGAGTGAATCCGACGCTCGTTAGCACACCGCACATGGCGCGTCGCAGGCTGAGCGCCACGTTGTTCAAGTACGTGTGTTTGACACTCACCTGGTTCTGCATGCTCTTGCTCGCCGTACTGCTGATCCATGCGACCTGGCAAGGCATTCCGTGGCTCGACAAGCAGTTTTTGACGGAGTTCCCGTCGCGGTTTCCCGAGCGGGCGGGCATCAAGTCCGCTCTCTGGGGGACGTTATGGCTCATCAGCCTCACTGCGGCCATCTCGATCCCCGTGGGAGTTGCGGCTGCCATCTACCTGGAGGAGTACGCGAAGCGGAATCGGATCAATACCGTGATCGAGGTCAGCATCGCCAACCTCGCCGGTGTACCATCGATCGTCTACGGGATCCTCGGACTCGCGATGTTCGTACGTTGGTTGAACCTCGGCCGAAGCGTGCTGGCCGGCGCGATGACGATGAGCCTCTTGATACTGCCCGTCATCATCATTGCGTCACGGGAGGCGCTACGGGCGGTCCCTAGCTCGATCAGACTGGCAGCCTATGCGCTCGGCGCCACGCCACTCCAGACGATCAGACACCACGTGATTCCGGCCGCACTGCCCGGCATCCTGACCGGGACGATCCTGGCGCTGTCGCGGGCGATTGGCGAAACCGCTCCGCTGATCATGATCGGGGCGCTGACCTACGTCGCCTTCGTTCCCCGGGGCCCGATGGACGCGTTCACCGCCTTGCCAATTCAGATCTTCAATTGGGTCTCGCGACCGCAGGAGGAGTTCCATCAACTGGCGGCCGCCGGCATCGTGGTACTGCTCGTAGTATTGTTACTCATGAACGCGACGGCTGTGTTCATTCGACACCGCGCACAGAGACATCAGTAATGGCCGTGGTCAACCTCCAAATTCCGGAGAATCACCCGCCCGCCAACGCAGAGGAGCAGACCGCCCCTGTTCTCGAAACTCGTGACCTCTGGATTCGCTACGGCGAGAAACCCGCAATCCGGGGCGTGACCCTCGCCGTCCCCGAACGAAGAATCACGGCCATCATCGGTCCCTCCGGATGCGGCAAGAGTACGCTGCTCCGGCATTTCAATCGCATGAACGATTTCATCCAAGACGTCACGACCGAAGGACACGTCCTCTACCGCGGCGCCGATATCTACGACACCGAGGTCGAC
>JBFIZG010000289.1:0-4981 GCA_041604955.1 Gemmatimonadales bacterium
CATCGGGCACATTGTCGTGCCCCATCGCAACGTGCAACACAACCACCGCCGGATCGTCGAGGTGCTCTGCCAGCCATGCCGTGGAGACAAGAACCCCCGGCGTCTCTTGCGACTGGGCCGGCGAACCGATGGCGGCCGCAAGAAGCACGGTTGTCAAACCTAAAACGATTGTTGGGCGCATGGCCGGCCTCCGAGTTTCGTTAGTCAGGCAATCTACACGATGGGAGCGCCCCTACCGCCCCTACCGCCCCTACCGCCTTTACCGCCTCTGCCGCCTCTACCGCTCCTTCTCCATCTCGTCTGCGAGGTACAGTTCCGCCACCCGAAGCCCGAGACGCTCCGGGACAATCTCACTCATGTTGCACAACACCCAAGTGGAAAAACGCTGGGCGGGAAACCGCACGTAATACGCTTTGAACCCCATGAACGAGCCCGTGTGCCCGAGCGTCTCGAGACCCCGAAGCTCTCCCGTCCGGATGGCCAACGCGTACGGCAGGACTTCACCACTGTTGAGAACGCCCTTGGTATGAATTACGTCGAGAAAGTCGCTACTGCCAAGCTGATCGTCGAGAAAGTTCCGATCCCAGAGAATCAGGTCGTCCACCGTCGTATAGAGGCCGCCGGCGCCGGGGAGGGCAAAATTTCCCTGGTAGCTCTGGATGTAGCCTCCGTCGTCGCTCGGCATATAACTCATGGCGCGACGCGGTACGATGTGAACGGGATCGTCGTGGAAATGGGTGTCGTGCATGCCGAGGGGCGCGAAGATCTTTTCGTGAGCGTACTCCCGTAACGTTTTTCCGCTGGCGCGCTCGACGACCATCGAAAGCAAGAAGTACCCCCCATTGGAGTATTGATATTTCTCGCCCGGTGGAAAATCGAGCGGCTGCTTGGTCAGTAGATCGAGCGCTTCGGCGCGGCTAAACCGATTCCATGTCGTCAAGCCGTGCTCTCGCATCACCCGGTACATGTCCGGCACGCCGCTCGTGTGGTGCAAAAGGTGACGCACCGTGACCGGCGGATCGCGTGTTGGCATCTCGGGAAAGAACTTCCGAACGTCGTCGTCGAACGCGAGCTTGCCCTCGTCGGCGAGCAGGGCGATGGTGGCGGCCGTAAACTGCTTGGACACGGAACCGACGTAGAAGACCGTCTGCGGCGTAATGGGAATATCCCAGTCCAAGTTGGCGTAGCCGTACCCCTTCTTGAACAGGAACTCCCCGTTTTGTGCGACCCCAAGCGCACACCCCACGGACCCTGGCCGGTCGAATTCGGCAAAGATGGCGTCGACGTCCCGTATCGTCGGGACCTGCGCCGTCGACGTTCCGAGCAAGACCGTCACCATGACGGCGACCAGGCCGGTGATCGTTGCAGAGCGACTCATCGCGGCACTCCAGAGGTGGAAGGCGAAATGTACACCGGCTGCATCTTCGACCGCGAGGATGCAATCGAGGTCGGAGGACTGCCGTACACGCCCCCGCCGATCATCGTTCCCAGTCCCAGCGAGCCGGCTTGCACCGGGGGATGGGATCGATCGACACGTCTCGCTAGGCAGTGCATCGCAGGGCGCCGCAACGGTTCTCTCTACGCGAGTGTAGTACAGGTGTATATTGGCAGATCGGCTGGTACCCGAGCATTATCCTGGAGGCGTTCATGGCGAGGTACACCCTCCGCGTCAACGGGCGCGAACACGACGTCGATGTTCCCCCCGAGACACCACTTCTTTGGACGATCCGTGACGTCATTGGACTCACGGGGACCAAGTACGGGTGCGGCATTGCACTCTGCGGCGCCTGTACCGTGCATCTCGACGGACAGCCGGTCCGCTCGTGCACGACCGCGGTTTCGGCCGTCGGCACGCGTGAGGTGACGACCATCGAAGGCCTGTCGCCCGACGGATCGCATCCCATTCAGCGGGCATGGATCGCGGAGGACGCTCCGCAATGTGGGTATTGTCAGTCAGGCCAAATCATGTCCGCTGCCGCGCTGCTTCGGCAGACCGCCAGTCCGACGGACGAGGAAATCAACGCGGCCATGGCCGGCAACATCTGCCGCTGTGGCACCTACGATCGCATCCGGAGCGCAATCCACCGCGCCGCGAGGGAGGGTTGAGCCATGACCGACATTTTGAAGCTCGACCGACGCGACTTTCTGAAACTGGGCGCCATAACAGGCGGAGGACTTGTCCTCGGGGTGTACGTCGCCGCCAGACGGCTACCAGCGGGAGCGTCCGTATCCCTTCAGCCAAATGCGTTTGTTCAAGTTGCCACCGACGGTCGCGTCAGGATTTGGGTGGCCAAGGCGGAGATGGGTCAGGGGGTGCGCACGACCCTGCCGATGATCGTGGCTGACGAGTTGGACGCCGATTGGAGCACGGTCGAGATCGTTCAGGCCGACGCCCATCCCAGTAAGTACGGGTCCCAGATGACGGTGGGCAGTCGCAGCGTGCGCAGTGGCGCAGGGATGGCGCTTCGAAGCGCCGGTGCCGCGGCCCGCGAGATGTTGGTAGCGGCGGCCGCTGCACAGTGGGGAGTCGCCGTGGCCGAGTGTCGCACGGAGAAGGGCCTTGTAAAGCACGATGCCTCAGGCCGCTCGGTGTCCTACGGTGGAGTAGCCGAAAGAGCCGCCGCCTTGTCCGTCCCCGAACGACCCAGGCTCAAGGATCCCTCGCAGTTCACGCTGATTGGTAAGCCGGTCCCGCAAGTCGATACGGCGGACAAGGTGACCGGACGCGCCGGATTCGGGATCGACGTTCGCGTACCAAACATGCTGTACGCGACGGTGGTCCACTGTCCGGTGTTCGGCGGATCGGTCAAGGGTTTTGATGGAACGCGCGCGCGCACAGTTCCGGGTGTCAAGCACGTGGTTCAGGTCTCGCAAGGCGTCGCCGTGGTCGCCGAGCAGACGTGGGCGGCGTTCCAGGGAGCGAAGGCTCTGAAGATCACTTGGGATTCCGGTTCGTTCTCGATGGGAAGCCGCGACATCAGCAACCGGCTCGTCGAACTCGCGGACGGAACTGCCGCCGTTGCCCGGCAGGACGGGGACTGCGAGTCAGCGCTACGGCAAGCGGCCAAGCGGGTAACCGCGACCTACGAGCTTCCCTACTTGGCGCATGCCACGATGGAACCCATGAACTGTACCGCTGACGTCCGCGGGGATCGGTGTGAGGTGTGGGCGCCGACCCAGAGCCCGCAGGGAACGCAGAGCGCGGCGGCGCGCATCACGGGTTTGCCGGTGGAGCGGGTGACCGTCCACGTCACCTATCTCGGATGCGGTTGGGGACGCCGCAGCCGAACGGATTTCGTGCAAGACGCCGTTGAGACATCCATGAAAGTCGGCGCCCCGGTGCAGGTGTTGTGGACGCGAGAAGAAGACATGCAGCATGACTTGTATCGACCCACCGCCTACTACAAAGCCGAAGGCGGGGTCGACTCGAACGGTCGCATCTCGGCACTGAAGCTCCGGGTGGTCGCCACCCCGATTCGTGGACGAGGCGGCAGGGGCGGAGTCGACCGGAGTGGAGTGGACGGCGCCGCGAACACCCCGTACGGCATACCCAACATCCTCGTGGACAACGTGCAGCTCCATTTACCGGTCCCGACCGGTCACTGGCGCTCCGTGGGACCATCCCGAAACGCGTTTGTCGTCGAGAGCTTCATCGACGAGCTTGCGCACAGCGCGGGCAGAGATCCCCTGGAGGTGCGTCTCGAGCTGTTGTCACACCATCCCAGGCTCCGGCACGTGTTGGAGGTGGCGGCGAAGCACGCGGGTTGGGGAACCCCACCACCGACTGGCCGCGCCCGGGGGATCGGGCTGGTCGAGAACAAGGGGGGACTGGCCGCGCAGATCGCGGAGGTGTCCTTGGAAGGCGACCGGGTCCGAGTCCACCGCGTCACCTGCGCGTTCGACGCCGGCCGCATCATCAATCCCAAGATCGCCGAAGCCCAGATCGTCGGCTCGGTCGTCACCGGTCTGGGAGCTGCCCTGTACGGCGAGATCACGCTCGAGGGCGGGCGCGTCGCGCAGAGCAACTTTCACGATTACCCCATGCTCCGGATCAGTGAAATGCCGGAAGTGAGTGTGCATATCGTCGAAAGCACCGAGGAACCGGGGGGCGTGGGCGAACCGGCCGTTCCACCGACGGCGCCGGCCGTGACCAACGCACTCTTCGCCTTGACAGGAAAACGTATCAGAAAGCTGCCCATCACGCTGACGGACCTGGGAGCCGCCGAGGGCGGCTAGACCAACGGTGAGCGTTGGACGTTGGACGTTGGACGTTGAGCGTTGAACGTTGAACGTTGAGCGTTGAACGTTGGACGTTGAACGTTGCTAGGTCCCTCCCCATTGACCGCCGGCCCGCGCCGATTATTTTTTTCGTTTGCGGGCCGGCTTTACCACCCCACTCGACGCTCTCTCGCAAACGCCGCGTGCTCGGAGTAAGCCGGTCAACGCGCGGTACCAGTACAGAACCACAACTTTTTTGCGGGAGGGCTAGTATGAACAGCCGTAGTGTATCCATCTTCGCCGCGTTCGCCGCGGCGGCCGCCATCGGCGTCGTCGCACAGGCCTGTCAGGTCGCGACCGGTCGGGCTCTGACCAAGACGGTCCCAGGCGCCGAGACACAGCTCGGCGACGGGACCGTCTCGAGCTTTGCGCGGTTTACCCGCGCTAACGCACCGACCGCCATCGGCGTGCTCTTCTCCGACGGGGCGCTTCGAAACCTTCCGACAGCGAGAACGGACGAACACCGGTGCCACGACCACAACGGCAACGGCACCATCGAACCAGCGACGGAGTGTCTCCCGACGCACGAGCGGGTAATTCCGCTGCCGACGGAGGCCGCCCGTCGTGCCGACATCCCATTCAAGTGGGTGCTTCTCAACTGGAACCCGGTGGGGCATGCCCCTCAGCACGTGTATGGTTTGCCCCACTTCGACATCCACTTCTACATGGATGCGATCGAGAACACGTTTGCGTTGATGCCGGG
>JBFIZG010000290.1:0-4973 GCA_041604955.1 Gemmatimonadales bacterium
GATTCCACCCGAACCGCTGACTGCACGATTACGCGCGCCTTCTCGCGATGCTGGCGTGGCAGCCGCATGACGCCGCGTTCTTGCAAAACGACGAGTCTATTCGCGAGCGCGAGGGATTCTTGCGCGGGGCGATCGGAGGCCAGGTCGCCGTAAAGATCCGTGCCCGCCAGCGCGACCACGATGGGACGATCGGGGTTCCGTGTACGAAACCCGGTGACGGCGGGATGACTCTTCCGCGCGTGGATCGCTATCAAAACGTCGTTCGTCCGACCGTCGTAGGTCGTCGTCACGCGCACACTATGCCCCAACTCGCGGAGCAGGCGAGCCCATCGCTCGGCCGTCACGCGGTTTCCGGTTCGGGACCCGCGCGCCGCCGGAGTCGTGATGATGATTCTCACTCAGAGGGGCGCGCAGGTCCGGAACCCCGCAAACACATCGCGTCGGTCCGGTGTGTAGAAATTCCGCCAGGTGTTTCTGATCAGTCTGCTCCGGGTGGCCCAACATCCGCCCCGAAGGACCTTTCGGGTTCCAAACCACGGTTCGGAATAGTCCGCGT
This sequence comes from Gemmatimonadales bacterium, assembly GCA_041604955.1. Classification (GTDB taxonomy): domain Bacteria; phylum Gemmatimonadota; class Gemmatimonadetes; order Gemmatimonadales; family GWC2-71-9; genus JBFHWR01. The sequence goes on from JBFIZG010000290.1 coordinate 557, forward strand.
ACGGATCTGCGACAAACCCCGGGTAGGGCTGAAAGTCGCTCGCCGTCCATTCCCAGACGTTGCCGATCATTTGCCGGCACCCGGGTGCGGTGTCGCCGGCGGGGAACGCTCCGACCGGGACGCACCCCATCCCGCGCCAATCCATATTGCTGTTCGCCGGCGTGGGAGCGTCATCGCCCCAGGGAAACATTCGCTTGCTGTCGGCAGCCCGGTGCTCACCTAATGGGAGTGAAGCGGCGGCTTCCCATTCGGCTTCCGAGGGCAATCTGCGATTCGCCCAGCGGCAGTACGCTGTCGCCTCGAACCAGTTCACGTGAATGACTGGTAAATCGGGCTCGAGCGGTACGAGGGTATCAAAATGGTGCCGGTACCAAGAGCCGCGGTCGTCGCGCTCCCAATACAACGGATGGGAAACGGCTTCGCGAGATCTCCATGACCACCCCGCCTCGCCCCACAAATTTTGCTGTTCGTAGCCATTGTCATCGACGAACGCCTGAAACTCGGCCTGGGTGACCGGGGCGGCCGCGATGGCGAAGGGAGCGAGCTCCACCGGGTGGGCCCATTTCTCGTTGTCGAGCACGAACGCGGCGTCTCTCTCGGCCCCGAGGGAGAATTTCACACCGGGTAGGAAAACGTCACTGGGTGAGGAAACCGGTTTGGGGGAGGAAACGATACTAGGTATCAAATCCTCCCCCTCGGTGCTTAGGGAACCCAGGGCGGCCTCCGCGGCTCCATCATCCGGCCCCAGGTGTGGAGCGCTAAACCCATGTGTTTGACGCGTGTACGTGAACGCCTCGGTGTGCATATCCTCGTGGAACACAGAATATGCTGAGTGAAAGAGCAGCTCTTGCGGCGGGCTCGGGGCGTCCAATGCCTCCAACACGGCGTCGCGTACGTCAGTCACATATCGGATGGTCTCGCCACGAGAGGGCAAGGCGAGATCCCAGCGAGTATCGTGGGCGATCGCCATAGAGTCCCACAGTCGGTCGGCGTCGCTCCGCACCGGGGGCCGTCCGAGCGCGTGTCGCAGAACCCACTTCTCCTGAAACCACGCGACGTGTCCGATCTCCCACAACAACGGATTCACGATATCCAGCTTGGGACCGAGCAGGTCCCGGTCGTTCAAATCGGAAACGATGTCGAGCGTTTTCTGGCGGGCGTCGAACACCCAAGAACGGAGGACACGAGGAGTAACGAATGCACTAACGGCCATGTCGATGATCCGATGCACAGCGGCACAAGGAGTTAGGAGGCAGGATTGCGGTCATGTGACGTTGGGATTGGCCGTCAGTCGCCGGCCGTTAGCCGTGAGCCGCGAATGTGAACGGTCGTTTGACGTCGGATGTTGGATGAACGTCGACGTCGAACCTTTCAGTTGAACGTCGAACACGCTTACTCGTATTGGACTCCCAGCCTTCGGAGCTGCTCCTCCGGGCACCCCTTCCATTCGGGCACCGCTGTGTTCCCCATGTAGCGCAAGTCTTCCACACCCATCTTGCTCGACCAGAACCCCGTCGCCGTCAGGTCCCGAAAGCTGTTGAAGAATGCCACACCGTGACTTAGCTCGGCGGGTGCCTTTGCCGGCCACGCGATGTCATCGAGGACGGCGGTGCGTGCCTGCTCGTCGCACTCGATGAAGGGTTTGCCGAAGCGCTCGCGGCACTCGGTATCCAACCAAGACAGTCCACCACGCATGGGAGTCTGATTACTCGGATTGTCCATCATCATGAAGTCCATGAATTCCGGAACCCCCGCGTCAGTCGCGCTCCCCGAACGGGCATCCCGCGGCAAGACGAGATCGACCAGGACTCGGACCGTCTCGTATTCATGCGCTGTAAAGAATTGGGGCGCAAATTGCTTCGGTCCCGAGGTACGACGCTCCACCATCGCGCGCGAGACATTGATGATGTTGGTGTCGGTCCACGTAAACAGGGCCGCAACGGGGATCACGCCTAGTGCCCGGACGGCATCACGCCGGTTCATCTCGCCCATCAGATGTTCCCCCGGTTTCGTTCCGAAGCGATGAACTCGCTCGTTCGCATGGCCAGCGCCAGGATCGTCCAGGTCGGGTTCTTGTCGGCCTGTGAAACGAACGGTCCTCCGTCGGCAACGAACAGGTTCTTGACGTCATGCGCCTGACAATTGCTGTTGACTACCGAGGTCTGTGGGCTGTTCCCCATGCGCGTAACCCCCAATTCGTGGATGATGCGGCCTCCGGGCAGGATTCCGTAGCCGTTCTCCGCCGAGGGCATCGGCGAGAACGGAGTCCCTCCCATTTCGTGAATGATGGCGCGGAACGTCTCGTGCATGTGCTTCACCTGCAAATACTCCCGATCGGTCCACGCGAAGTGAAACCGAAGCACCGGAATACCCCACCGATCGACGACCTCGGGGTCGATCTCACAGTAGCTGTGTTCGTTGGGCACCATCTCGCCGCGTCCCGAGAATCCGACGACGGCGCCATAATATCGTCTGTAGTCGTCTTTGAGCTGCTGGCCGTACCCGCCGCCGTTCGGGTACCGGTGAATGCCACCCATCACTCCGTATCCCGGAAGTCCGCGCCCGCCCCACACCTCGATGTGATACCCACGGGGAAAATCGAGCGTGCGATTGTCCAGCCACCACGGGAGGTAGATGTGCATTCCCGCGCCGTCCTCGTTGTGCGGAACCCCGTCCATCAACGCCGGGATGAATCCGGCAGCGTCCGTGCCTGTCGTGTCCGACAAGTATTTGCCCACAGTCCCGCTCGAATTGGCCAGTCCGTCGGGGAATCGAGAGGACCGTGAGTTGAGAAGCAAGCGTGCCGACTCGCACGCGCTGGCGGCCAACACCACGATCCGAGCGGCCACGTGGACGTCCCGGCCGGTCTCGGTCTCGACATACGACACACCGTTCGCGAGACCGCTCCGCGGATCCGTCGTCACCTCGCGCGCCATGGCATGCGGTACGATCGTCAGACGACCGGTCTCGAGCGCCGGCGGCAGCAACACGCCCGGTGTCGAGAAGTTGGAATGGGTACGGCAACCGCGCCCGCATTGACCGCAGTAGTGACAGGCCGGACGGCCGTTCAACGGTTGCGTCAGTATCGACATGCGCGACGGGATACAGGTGAGACCGAGCTTTTCCGCCGCGCGCTTCACGAATAACTCGTAGCACCGTGGTCTCGGCGGCGGTTGGAAAATGCCGTCGGGCTCGTTGTGTATGCCTTCGCGGCTGCCGAAAATCCCCACCAAACGATCCACCCGATCGTAGTACGGGGCGAGATCATCGTACCCCATCGGCCAGTCGTCACCCAGTCCGTCGATACTGCGGCGCCTGAAGTCGTCGGGACCAAACCGGAGCGAAATGCGGCCCCAATGATTGGTCCGCCCTCCCAACTGCCGCACTCGGAACCAGTCGAACTCCGATCCAGGCGCCCGGGTGTACGGTTCCCCCTCGAGGGACCAGCCACCGAGACCGGCGTGAAACTCACCGAAGTTTCGTTCGGGCGTCGCTGCACCACGACGCGGCGACTCGTACGGCCACTTGAACATGACCGAGTCCGTAGCCGAATTCCACATCGGTCCCGCCTCGAGCAGAACGACGTCCGCGCCGGCTTGTGTCAGCATCATCGCCGCCATGCCGCCACCGGCGCCGGAACCCACGATGCACACGTCGTATGTCTTACGTTGGGAGAAACGTCGCATGGAACTCACAGTTTAGTGGTGAAAGACGGGCCACGCCAGCGTCACGAAAGCCGCGGGGGGCTCGGAGTCCTACTGCCGTCGTGTCCGCAGATGGAGGCTCGGGTCGATGCGAAGCTCCAGCTCGTCTCCCTCATCGACCAGCAGTGACTCCGTGAGATACGACCCCGCCGACACGAACTGGATGTCGATCCGGAGATCGATTTGATTCCACCGAAAGGTGAACGTTTCGTTGGACAGTCCGCCGACGAAGCCGAGCCGCTGCCGGTACCCACTGTAGACGGCATAGATGTTGGCATCGTAGAAGTTTTGGTTTTGGACATACAGCGTGAGGTCGCGCTCGCGAGCCTGTCTCGGCACCAGGTCTTCGTCATCGCATCTTCCCGCAAAGAGAAAGCACGAAGAGGTGGCGAATGCCAGCGCGAAGATCAGAATGTACCGTCGGCCGGCGTTCATCTTCTGCCTCCTAGCATAGGAAAGCTCAAGGGCGTATCCGCTCTTGATTGATAGGGACTCGGGACCTGGAAAACAAGGACGGCACGAGCCCGACTTCGGCCGGACGTTGACGCCGCAAGGTATCAGCCAGAACGGCCGCCTAATCGGCACCGTTACCATTCCGACGCCGATGATACATGGGCGGTGTCGTCGCGTGCGCCGCTCCCGGCTATCGCGACCATGTCGTACCTTTACCACCCCAACGACAGAGACTCGGAACGCGACACATGAAGGTTCAC
>JBFIZG010000291.1:0-4970 GCA_041604955.1 Gemmatimonadales bacterium
GAACAGCTCGACGACGTCGTCGTACGCGGGACTGACCGGCATCGTATGCTCGATGCCCGGGTACCCGTCCATCGCGTGCGTCATGTTGAGCCGATAGTCGAGTCCTCCCTCGGTCGTCGGCATCAACTCCAACTCACGCGCCGCCATGATGAGGAATTGCCGCTGCCGGCGGTTGCCCGCCATGTACATCTTGAAGGTCTTGGTGTCGTAGTAGTCGCTGTAGCGACGAAGCACGCTGCGGGCGTGGTTTAGGTCTTGCACGCCTTGCGTCCAAAACACACCGGGACCGGTGGAGTACACACGCGGTCCGGGAATCTGCCCGGCGTCCACGCGGTCGGCGTACGTCAACACGTCGGTGGTTGCCGTCTGCGGGTCCCGCGTGGTCGTGACACCGTACGCGAGATTTGCGAGGTAGATCCAGGGTCTCGTCCAATGGACGCCCCAGAGGTTCCACATGTGCGCGTGGGTGTCGACAAACCCCGGCACGATGGTCGTCCCCGGTACGTCGATCACGTCGGCGTCTGCGGGCGCAGACCCGTTGGGGCCCACCCTCGCGATGCGGTTGTTCTCGATCACGACGTCGGCGTTCTCGATCACCTCGTCGCCGCGCATCGTCACCACGCGTGCGCCTCGCAACACCACCGAACCACGCGGGATATCGCGCGGCGCCTCGATGGTGAAGCGATGTTCCTCTGGACGGTACGCCGATCGCTCCATCGTTACCGAATCCGCTCCGGCCCGACGAAGGCTGTCGGACACCGCTTCCGCCCGGTCGAGACGGTACGTCACGAGCGCATTCCCAATGGACCAGTGAACCGTTCGGCCATCCGGACCCCACACCGGAAACTCACCGCCGATGTCGCTCAGCTTCCACACCGGCATCGGCGCACTGTCGGGTTTGGTCACGAGTATCGTGGGCACCGGCCCGCCGGTCTGTGGTACCGTGACGACGTAGATGTGGTTGAGCACCTGCGCCAACGCGAGGTCGCCCTGTGGCGCCATCATCACGAGACCCGCCGACGACGTGGGCGGTGACTCGCGGTTTTCTTCCTCGCTGAAGTCCTGCGGCATCAGAAGGTCTGATGTTGGCGACGCTGCCCAGCCGGTCGCGACGATGGGCAGTCGCCATGTCACGCGAATGTGACGCTTGAGATCGGTATTGTCCCACCGCGTCGACACCAAGGCGACCGTGGTTGGCGAGCCGCCGGACGCCGGTGCAACACCGTACGAGTAGATACGGTCGGGATCGGCGCTGAAGTGCGGCTTCGAGCGACCGCCCGTCGGTCCAATCGTCGTCGCGGTTCCGCCGCTCGCCGGTATCCATATGAACTCGGCGCCCAATCCGTCGAACACGAACGGATTGACCGCCTCTTCGAGATTCCGCGCGTCCGACCGGATGGCAACGATGCGGTTTCCATCGGGTGACCACGCGATCTCTTGGTAATACGCCGACGCCTGCGTCAGACGACGGGGCGTGCCACCGCTCTGCCGCACGCTCATGATGTGCCCCTGTGCGTCGTCCCAGGTGGTGAACGCAACGGTTGCCCCGTCTGGAGACCAGGCGGGGAAATATTCGCCCACCTCTTGGGTGGTGAGCCGCCGCGGCGTGTCGTTGGGAAGGTCGGCGACATACACCCGATCCAACGCCGTGAAGGCCACTCTAGTGCCGTCGGGCGAAGGCACCGGGTCACGAATCTGTTTGACCGTGAATGTCGGTGTGTCTTCGATGGGGTATTGGAAGTTTACGGCCGGCCCCACCGCAACTTCGGCGTTCACCGTGAAGGGAATCTCGGTCGGCTCGGAGCCAGTCACCGGCACGCGCCAAATCCGACCACCGTACGAGATCACGACGGCGCGTGAGTCGGGAGAGAAGGAATATCCGGGGAGCGCATCCATGTTGGCGATGGACTCTTGTTCGTCTCGCTGAATGGGATAGGCGAGCCACCGCTCCTCACCGGTTGCGAGTTCTCTGATCACGAGACCCGTTTCGGCGTCGTGTCGCGAACCGTAGGTCATCCACTTTCCATCTGGGGATAAAGCGGGCCGAATGGCCGAACCGAACCGCGAACTCATCGTGGTCCGGGTACCAGCCTCTCTGTCGTAGACGCCGATTTGGAACTGCGGGAACACAGCGTTGTACTGCCACGATCCGTTTCGCTGCGCGTACCAGACATACCGGTTGTCCGCACCAAACGCCGGACCCATGAGCCTGAGCCCTCGTGGACCCGGGGTCATTTCCAGCCCGGTGCCCCCACGGCGATGGTAGAGCCAAAGCTTCTCCAGCCCACCGGTGAAGGTGCTCCGAGACACGACGATGTATTGACCGTCCGGCGTCCACTCGGGTGACAGGAATCGGCTGCCGATTCCCCCGTCTTTGGTGAGCGGGCGCGGGTCGCTCCCGTCCGCGGCGGCGAGCCACACGTTGTCGTCGCCGCTCCGATCCGACACAAACACGATCTGTTCGCCGTCCGGGCTGAACCGCGGCTGCATATCGTGCGCGATTCCGTGGGTAATCCGCGTGGCGGTCCCACCCGAGATGGGGATCGTGTAGAGATCACCAAGCAGATCAAAGACGATCGACTGCCCGTCCGGACTCACGTCGAGCGAGATCCAGGTACCCTCGGAGGTCGAGAACCTCGCCCAGCGGGCTGGCTCGAGCGGAAGCCCCTCCTCAGGCGATGCTTCGTTCTGCGCGTGCAGAGATTGGGCGGGGACGATCGCCACGAGCACGCTACAAGCGGCAATCAGCGCGCCGCGGAATCCGTTGGGAGACATAGGCTGGCTCCGAGTCGGGTTGAGACCGTGTACCGGTATGCGTTGCTAGACAGAGTAGAGCCTTGAACCGAGAAAAGTATCAAAATGTCGGCGCCTCGGTAATCCGCCGTATTCTTTAGATGCGCTGATGCGCGAAACGGTTTCACTTTGAACTCAGCCGCCACTTCACGGCGTGAACACATCGACGACCGCAGTCTGAGCGAACCCGGCGCGGGGACCTCCTCCGATCACGAAGATCCGGCCATCGAGCCCCACCGCCGCAAGCCCATGTCGTGCCAGTGGCATGGCCTCGAGCGTAGTCCAGGCGCTCGTGACGACGTCGTAGGCTTCGTGATCGTCAAACACACTCGTCGATGTTTCGCCCCCGTACGAATAGACGACGTCGCCGAGCGGGGCCACGGCGAGCCCGCCGCGCGCCGTTGGGAGCGGCGTGAGCGCACGCCACGTGTCCGTCCCGAGCTCGTAAACCTCCAGGGAGTTCAAGTTGCGGTTGGGGTCACGCGGACGCCCCCCGACGGCATACAGCAGTGAGTTCACGACGGCAGCGCCAAGATGGTCCCGTCGGGTCGGGATGGGAGCGCCACGCGACCACGAGTCGGTCGATGGATCGTATATGGCAATGGAGTCCAACAGCCGCCCGCCTACGCCGAATCCGCCCACGACCACGAGTCTCCCATCGACGGCACCCGCCGCGCTCGCGCCGCGAGGTTCCGGAAGCGGTGCTCGCGGCACCCACCGATCGTTTGGTTTGTCGTAGAGCCAGAGGGTTTCAACGGCTCCAAACCCGCCCGCGCTCAATCCACCTATCGCATAGAGGGAGTCATTCGCAACAGCCAACGGCATATGGTGCCTTGGCTCGGGGAGCGGCGCGATCGCACTCCACTCGTCGGACACGGGGTCATACCGGTAGGCGACACGTGTCGCCGCCCGGTTCGTATCGAACCCACCAGCGACATAGATATGTCCCTGGAGGACCGCACCGAATAGCTCCTGTAGTGGTTCTGGCAACGAGGCGACGCTCGACCAGCCCGCCGCGGCGGCAGTGTCCGTCGTATCGCTACATCCTGACGCGAAGAACGCAGCAAGCAGCAGGCAATACGACACCCGACGGGGCATGACACGCGTTCGAAACGTCACAACGTCATACGGACGGATCCACGCTACGGTATGCGTCGATCAGCGCACGCTCCCCTTCCCGTCCCGAGCCGGCGTTCCCGTGTTCCATCCCGAGAATCCCACGAAACCCCTTATTGTGGATGTGTTGGAACACGTTCGCGTAGTTGATCTCACCCGTGGTGGGCTCGTTTCTTCCCGGGTTGTCACCGATCTGAAAATAGGCGATCTCGCTCCACGCACGGTCGATGTTGGGTATGAGATTCCCTTCTTGGATCTGCTGATGGTACAGATCGTCCAAGATCTTGCACGAAGGGCTGTTCACCGCGCGGCAGATCTGAAACGCCTGTGACATCTTGGTGAGAAAGAGCCCCGGGTGGTCTCTGAAGTTGAGCGGTTCCAGCACCATGACGAAACCGTGTGGCTCAAGAACGTCCGCCGCGCGGCGGAGCGCCTCCACGACGTTGGCGGTCTGGTAGTCCAGATCCAGCCGCAAGTCGAGGTGTCCTGGAACGACCGTGAGCCAGGTCGCGTTCACGCGTTTGGCAACCTCGACCGAGCTTCGAATCTCCCGAACGAACTCGTCGCGCGCGTCCACCCGATCGCTGGTGATGGTCGGCGCACGCCAGGAAATCGTGTGGCCGACGAACACACCCATTCGCATGTCGAGCCGGCGCATCTCCCGAGCGATACGCTCCTGTTGGGCAACCGGTCGCTCCCGCATCCCGTTGTCTTCGAGCGAGCGAAACCCTTCGTCCGCCATGAACTGGAGTTGCGCACCCAGGTCGTCGCCCGCGTGCGCACGAAACATCCCGAAGTGTGGAGCGAAATCCAAGGTGAAGGGCTGCGAAAGGACAGGTGGGTCTCCGAGCAGTCTCGCGGCACCCGCCAGGCCACCCGAAACGGCCGTGCCAACTGCAATCGATTGCGTGACGAACGTTCTCCGTTCCATAACGCCCCCGTTCCGCGAGTTCACACGTGGATTGAGCGTCTCCGCCGCCGGAAGCCGGCACGCGCAGCTCGTGTTGGGCGTCAGTTCGGTGCGGTTAGCGCAGCGTGCCTCGCCCGCGCTTCTCGGGAGA
>JBFIZG010000292.1:0-4965 GCA_041604955.1 Gemmatimonadales bacterium
CAGCGCGAGCGTGTCCATCACCGTTGGCTTCAGCGCCGGCATCGACCTCATTGCAGCCACGGCGACCGCAACGCCGGCCACGCCCAGCGCCGATGACACCTTGACATTTCGGATCGCCAACATCGGTAACGGTACGGACTCGGTCGAGGTTGCGGAGTCAATCACTGGATCGGCTGGTGTGATCACCGTGACCGGATACCGGCTCAATGGGACCACCACGTACGGCACGCTCGCCGCGCTAAACGCCGATCTGGCCGTCACACCCGTCAACATGCTTGACACGATGCTCATTCAAGTGATCTATGACGTCGCCGCCGGCGCCGGAGGCGAAAGTGTGACGTACCAGCTGACGGCGACGTCTCGCCGGGACAATGCTGCGACGGACAGCGGCAGCACGACGATTACACCAAGCGAATCCTTTGCCGTCGATGTCACGCCTTCAGGCGGCCAAAATGTCGAGAAGCTCCCGAGTAACGGGACGACGTACTCCTTCACCTTCACCGTGACAAACAACGGTACCGGTTCGGAGAGCTTTGACGTTCTCGGAACGAGCCCGGGGTCGGCCATCATCACGGTCGAATCTGTTGGCGGTCTCGCGGGGGATAGCAGCCGGGTCACCGACCTTGGAGCAGGAGCCTCACAGAACGTTGTCGTCGAGTACACAGTCGCCAACGTGTCCCCTGGCTCGACCGATACGTTGACACTCACCGCACGGTCCGTTTCCGATCCCGGAACCACAAGCGAAGGCTTCATGGATTTGACCGTCGTGCAGCCCAGCCTCGTCATTGCCAAACAGGCGTTCCGTGACGACAAGGTCACGGAAATCGGGAGTGGCGATGAAGTGACGCCGGCGGAGTTCATTCAGTACAAAGTGACGGTTACTAACAACGGCAACGCCGACGCTCAGAGCGTTCAGGTCGTTGATGCCCTGCCACCACAAGTGACCTATCAGTCGACGAGCGATCCAAACGGGGGCTGGTCGATTAGCGAGGTGAGTGGCACCGTCACGGCGACGCTGAGCCAGGCACTCGACGCGAGCGGCGGAACTGCGTTCTTCTGGATTCGTGTCAAGGTCGACTAAACGTGTCCAACCCCATCTGGTGGCTCCGGGCAACATCTCGCCGGGAGCGTGGCCAGCGGCGCGCCACGCGCTTGATCGGTCGAAGCATCGGCGTGTTGGCGGCTGCAAGTCTCAGCACGCTGAGTGCGCAGGCACAGACGCCAGCCGGAACCGAAATCCGTGCCGCCGCAGAAGCGACATATGAGACACCCAACGGCTTAAGATTCCGAGCCGTCTCGGACACCCTCGTGATGATCGTCGGGCAAGTCGCGGGGTTCGATATCGAGACGCCGACGTTCGAGGTTGGCAGCCCGGGGTCCACCATCCTGTTCAGGCACACCCTCACCAACGTCGGTAACGGCGTCGACAGCGTGCTCGTGAGTGCCACGTCACGCCGAGGGTGGCCGACGCAGCTGACTCTAGACGCAAACGGAAGTCCGACACAACACTCCACGTCATCACCCACGCTCGGGCCTCTCACCCTCGTAGCTGGCGCCTCCACCGACATACTCCTCGCCGTCACGATTCCGGACTGGACAACCCTCGACTCACCGGCGGACACGATATCCGTGAGTGCAACGAGCCAATTCGACCCGTCGGTGGTTGACGTGCTCGAGGATGTCATCACCATCCGCGACGCCGGAATCGTCGTCAGCTTGGAGAAACACGTCGACCGCGCCACCGCAACCGCCGGTGACCTGTTGACGTATACCATCGAATACCGCGCAACCGGTCCGAACCGTGCGACGGATTTCGCCATCACCGACGTGATTCCTGACGGCACGACGTATGTACCAGGGACGCTTCTGGTCAACGGTGCGTCGGTGACCGATGCGCCCGGCGACGACCTGGGCACGTTTGAGGTGGAGTATGATCGCGTCGTGTTCCGAATCGACGCGATTCAAGGCGGTGACACCGGGGCCGTTTCCTTCCAGGTGCGGGTTGAAGGCTGAGCCGCGTACATCGGCGAGAGCCACTGCGGCTCGCGTGGTGCTCGCCGGGAGCATCCTGCTCGCTGCCGCCCTCACTCCCACACGGATGCAGGCGCAAACAGTCGTCACCAATACGGCGTCGGCAACCCTGAGGACGGTGGCGGGAACGGACTCGGTCGTCTCGAACACCGTTAGCACAACACTCTTATTTCCCGACGTGTCGATCTCCAAGCGGCTAGACGGCCCAACCCTGGCACACATCGGGCAGACTATTCAATACACCATCCAGTACCGCAACGCCTCGAGCGATACCGAAGCCCGTGACGTTTTAGTCATCGACACGCTCGCCCCACAACTCGAATTTGTGTCGTCGCAGCCAAGCGCAAATCTTCTCGGGCAGGTGGTCCACTGGGATATTGGGGATCTCGCGCCCGGCGATTCCGCGGAGATCGGCTTGACCGTACGGGTACGTGAGGACGTGCAAGACACGGTCGAGGTTCGGAACTCCGCCACCCTCACGGCGCTCAACACCGCCGCACGAGCGGCAGTGGCGTCCCCCGTGCAAATCGTGGGTCTCCGAACGACACAGCTAGCGCTCCGAAAATCATCCGACGTGTTAGAGGCCGGCATTGGCGAGTCCGTTCCCTACGCCATTGTCCTGGAGAACAGCGGCGTGTCACCGATCTCCGATCTTTGGATCTTCGACGTGCTACCTGACGGAACCCGTTTCGGCGAGAGCAGTCTTACCGGAGCGGACTCCACCGTCCTGAACGGACGGAACCTCACGATCCGCGTTCCCGGAACCATTCCCGCAGGTGGATCAAAAACCGTCAGATACGCAGTCGCCATTGTAGAACCAAACGGCGATGTGCTGGCCAACCGCGCGTATGCCACCGCGGAAAACGGGTTCATCCAGTCCGAGGAAGCGGTCGCATGGGTGCGTATTCGGCGTCAATGGCCAATGGAGACCCGTACCGTCATCGGAAAGATCTGGCTCGATCTGGACGCCGACGGCTTGCAAGACCCCGGCGAGCCAGGCGTAGAAGGCGTCGACGTGTGGACGGACGACGGTGAGGTCGCGACCACGGACCAAGACGGCAAATACTCGTTCCGCAACGTGCGACCGGGACGGCACGCCTTTCGCCTCGATCAAACGACCCTCCCGGCGATGTACCGATTGAATGGCTCCAACATCGACGAGCATCTGAAGACGCTCGACGTCGATGGCTGGACGACACCACGTGTCAACTTCCGCGTGACCCGCTCAGACGCAAGCGTGGAACGGGTTCACCTCCCAATTACGACATCGTTGCGGTCTGTTCCCCTCTGTCTGGACGTGTATCGCCAGTTTCCCGATGGAAAACCAATCGTCGTTGCACATTTTCGAGAGGGTGGCGACGAGCCACAGTTTGTCATCGACCCGTCGCAAAACCGCGACCGCCTCTTTGGGGCAATGGCGGCGTCGGCAGCATGCCCGGTCGAGATCGCGGGTCATACCGACAAGGTAGCAGCTCCCACATCAGCTTCGGCCGACAGCAGCATCTCGCTCAAGCGAGCGCGGGCCGTGTTGCAGCATTTTCGCCGGCTCGAGCTTTTGGGGCCCTATGTGATCATTCGCGGTTACGGCACATCGCAGCCGATCGCGTCCGGCACCGACGTGCTTGCACGCCAACTCAACCGTCGTGTGGAGCTCAGACTGGTGCGTTCTCCGACGGTCGAGCACAGTGTACAGATTGGCAACACGAACCGTGCATCCATTGACGGCCTCGTTGCCGAGTTCACTCCCCCAATCGACTCGGCCATCGTCTTGAACGGCGGCGAAATCGTCGCCCGGAACGGCGATGGACCCCTTTCGCTCCCGCCCGTTCCTCCCGACGGCCAGCTCACGATTCGTGCTTGGTCCAACGCTGAAGACGATTCGGCAGCGGTCGTTCTGCAAGTAGGCACTGGAGAGGCCCATCGACTCTCGGTCGCCGTGAGTGACTCGAGCGCGTGGGTGCACCGCCGCGCGTTTGCACGGGGCCCGTCGACGACGCTGCCTGATCCTGAGACCATCGATGAGGGAACGTCAGTCGAGTTGCTGCTCGCGCCGACAAACGCCGGCAACCACGAGATGACGTACGCGTTGCCCACGGGGTGGGAACACGTCGATGGGGATACGGCCGCCGTGCGCGCCAGGCTCCGCACGCCGCTCGCCGGTCGCGATCAGCAGGGGAACCCCATCTTGCACTGGTCCTTCCGGGATCAGCCGGCGACCGCCGTCACCGTCCAGCTCAAGCCGGTGCGGCCCATGGCGGCCGCCGCGCTGGAAATTCCTGCGCTGCGCACCGCCGAGGACCGCGCGGCGGAGAAGAGCCGCGCGTTCGTCGCGGGGCCAGGAGTCGAAATCTTCGATCCGGTGGATGGACGAGTGTTCCCCAGCGACCGCGTCTACGTTGGCGTTCGCGGCGAACCAGGCCAGCGAGTCGAGTTGTTCTCGGGCGACTCGCTTCTTGCAGGGGGAACCATCCGAGCCGACGGCATCCATGACTTCATCGCCGTGCCACTGGCGCGCGGGCCGCACACCCTCAGGCTCCGGATGCTCAACTCATGGAACCAGGAACGCTGGGGCAGTATGGCCGTGCATGTCTCGGGCGCGCCAGCCAAGTTCGTCGGGTCGTCTGCACCCATCCGGCTTCTCGCCGACGGTCAAACACTCCATGAATTCCGCATGCGGCTCGTCGACCAATGGGACGTTCCGATTGCCGCGCCGACATACGTCACGGTGGAGGCAGACGGGGCGGACCCCGCGGGCACCGACGACGAGTCAACCTCGGTCGGACTCCAGGTACAATCCGATCGGCAGGGGTGGGTGACTGTACGGCTCAAGCCCGGCCGCGACGTCGGCACGGGCACCGTCACATTGACGTCGGGGAAAGCGGTCTCGACTCGCAAGCTCGAGATCCTACCGGCCATTCGACCACTCATGGTCAC
>JBFIZG010000293.1:0-4933 GCA_041604955.1 Gemmatimonadales bacterium
CAAGACCGTTCTTCGGCAATGAGCACTGCTTCTTCATGAAGACTTCTTTACATTGGCGCGTGAGCATACTCACCGACACTCTCACCCAACTCTTGTAAGGTACGTCCGTGCCGTTGCACGTCGTTCGACGGGACGTTCGATGGAGCCATGATAGACGGAGGACCTTATGAGGCGGATACAGTTTTCAGTGCTAGCGTTGCTTCCGATTCTTGCGATCGCTTGCAAAGACAGTACCGGTATCACGATCGAAACGCTCACCGGGACGTGGAACGCGACGCAATTTCAGTTCACCAACATGGGAGATCCGACGGAGACGGTAGACATCATTGCGTTCGGAACCGCATTCACGATCGTTGTTGCGGCAGGCGGCGACTACGTAGCGACGTTTCGCGAACCCGGGGAGCTTCCCGAGTCGGAACAGGGAACCATATCCGTTGTCGGGGATGTCATCACCATCTCTGAGTCGGGTCAGGGGAGCCCAACACCGTTTTCCGCTGTTCGAAACGGCGACACGCTCACGTTGACCAACACTGATGAGGAATTCGACTTCGACGAAGACGGGACCGAGGAACCGGCCTCGTTACGGATTGTCTTGCGGAAGGGGTAGCAGGTAAGAGGCTGTTCCGCCGAGCCCCGGCTTTCGGCCCAGGACATCCAACGTCGAGGCGCCCCGACCGCGTCGAGATCGTGCTGTCGCGTGGCAGCAAAATCGGCATTCTCGACCTTCATTCTCAAATCGCCGATCGTCATTGCTTCGCGATCGCCAATCCTCCAATCCACCTGCCAGGGCGCTATCTGTCCGTGTTTTCGCCCTGTCGTCGGGTCCGAACACTCGTGATCCATGGATCCGTCCTTCGGTCCGACGCACGCTCGGGTGGGAGTGCATGCCTCGTCAACTGGTCGAGTCACTCGGTGTGTCGCAGCGGCACGAGCTCCTGCTCCCCGCTGGTCGGGATGCCGCGCCCCTTCGGGACCGTCCGGGTGAACTGCCCGAAATGGATGCACTCTTCCAGCCGACAGGACCACGCGAGGTCGCCGTTCCAGACGGTCATGTCCGGACAGCCGTCGCACATATTCTGTCTACCGTCGGCCAAGACGTCGACTGGCGAGATGATCATGATGGACTGGAGGTGCCACCTCCGAAGTAACAAGCGTGGCGATCGAAGCGCCCGAAAGAGAGCCCGTTTCACCCCGCGGTCGAACGGCCAGAGCCACAGCATGGAGCGCCCCCGTCGATGCACGGCGGGCGGGGCATACGCCATGTACCGTCCCGTCTTGAGATGGTGCGACACCTGCGCCAGCTCGATCATCTTGGGACCGGTGTAGCTGAGAATCTGTTTGCTCGTCCCCAGGCGATTCGACAACAGCCACTTGAACGTGTCCGCCTTTTCCGTCCCGTTGAGGTAAGCGCACGGCGTGAAGTCGGGAAACCGCTCGCGGATCTTGGAGACGACTTCCGGAGCCGAAATGTCGATTCGCTGTCCCGTATCCTCATAGGTGAGGGGACTCATGTCGATCTTGTCCCCCCCTACGAAGTACTCGAAGTTCTCGGGCTGTGCCGGCTCACGATAGCAGATGAATACCATGACGTGGACGATGTCGATGTGCTCCTGCGCCCACGCGACCAGATCGGGTACGGCGGCGAGGGTGTCTTCATACACCGTCGAGTTGAAAGCGCACGTGAGCCCGCCGATGCGCGCCACCATCTCGGCATAGTAGAGGCGCAGCGCATTGTGCTCCTGCTCCGTTTTGTCCTTCCACTTTGGACGGTGCTGCTTGCTGTCGATGTGGAACGTCAAACCGAAGAGCCCCGCACGCTTCATTTCCCTCAGGAGGTCATCGGTCAGCGCGAGTCCGTTGGTGTTGACAATGGCCTTCCAGCCGCGGTCGGCTACCATTCGCACGATGTCCACGATTTGCGGATGCGTGAGCGGGTCGCCGCCCGCAATCGATACGCCGTCGGTTTTGCGAAAACGGTCGAAGACGTCGAGATCCGCTGAAATCTCGTCGAGCGATTTGTGTTCGTTGACGTTGGCCCGGTAGCACCCCTCGCACGCGAGATTGCACTTCATCGTGGGCTCGAGCCAGGCGATGGCGTTGTCCGGGAGTGTCCAAGGAAGACGGTACAGCTCGCGGTGATCGATGGCACAAGTCATCAGCACCTCCTGGTGGCGACGGCTAGCCGCTGTCCATGGCCGGTCGGTTTGAACCAGCGTAGAGTGGTTGCCGTGGCGGTCCTAATTCTTCGGCCAAGTGGGAGCGAATGCGAGGCCAGCGATTAAGAAAACCGTGAATTCTGTGTGAACGTCATTTCAACCCACGGCGTTAAAAACCTCGTGGAGCCGCGACGGTCCCTCTCACGGCTCGGCCGCACGGGCCAGCACCACCTTCCCCAAGTTCTGGCGCGCGTGAATGTACTTGTGCGCCTCGACTGCGCCAGCGCGATTGAACGAGAACGTCCGATCGACCATGGGTCGCAGCTCACCGGATTCAACTGCGCGAAAGATCGTCTCGAGTGCAGGACGGAGAACGGATTCTTTCGCCTGCAAGTGCAGCAGGTGCACGCCGAACACACCGATGCTCGGTTGAATCAGGGACAGCGGATGAATGAACGGCATACGCAACAGCGTGCGGGCCGCGCGAAGCCAGCTCCGCCTTCGTCTCGGCATCACGTCGCTCAGTCCGAAGAAGACCAGCCGTCCCAAAGGAGCGAGCAACCGGCGGCACGCCGCGGTGGCATGCCCCCCCACCGAATCGAGGGCGAGATCGACCCCGCGGTCGCCGACGACTCGCCGAACCTCGGGCTCCCAGTCGGCACGAGAGTTGAAACAGACTGCCGCGCCCAACTCCGCTTCAACGAAGGCGCGCTTCCGCGCGTTGCCCGCGGTCCCGAACACTCGAAGACCGTGCCTCACCGCAAGCTGCACCGCGGCCGTCCCAACGCCGCCACCCGCTCCGAGGATGAGTGCCGTCTCCCCCGGCTGGGCGTTGCCCGTGTTGAAGAGACAGACCCAGGCGGTGAGGAAGACCACGGGGACCGCAGCGGCCTCGGCAGGGGTGAGGCAATCCGGGAATCGGAATAAGTGCTCGACAGGGACAATGACGTCGCGGGCGTACCCGCCGTATCGAAGCAGCGCGACAGCACGGTCTCCCGCTTTCCATTCGCGAACCGCGGCACCGCACCGCACGACGCGGCCGGCGACTTCGAATCCCGGGCTGTAGGGACGCGGCGGCACGGTATCGTACAGGCCGGCTCGCATGAGTAGGTCGGCGAAATTGATTCCCGCCGCTTCCACCGATAGGTGCACTTCATCGGCGCTGGGATCGCGTAGGGGCATCTCCCGTTCGACGAGCACTTCCGGGGGGCCGTGCCGTTCGATCAGGATGGCGGTGGTCGTCACGTTCGGGCACGCAGCGGGGGTTGTCCACCCTCAACAACGGACGTTGTCCGTACAGTCGCTCCACCGGTAGCACCGGACAGATGGCGTTGCAGAAGCCGGGGTTGAGTTGAAAGATCGCTCCGAGTGCGAGTGCCAGCACTGCGACGGCGATGATCGTCAAGGCGAGAACCGTCCCATCGACGTTGCACAAAAACCGACGTGCCGAAACCATCACGACGAGCAGGACGATGCCGATCAGGCCTGCCGCAGGCAGCATGCTTGCCGCGAGCGTCCACGTCCCGGATGAACTGTTTGCGGAGTCCCGCCCCCGCCGGGGTCCCGCGGGGAACCGAGCTCACGGCCGCCATAAGGCTGTTCCCTCCTTGAACGCTAGGTCAGCTCACGGACAGTGTCGTTCTCTGACACAGCCAAACCCGCATTTGCGGAAGTTGCGAAGCTCTGGAAACCACCTGGTGTCGGGCCGTTGCTCCGCACGCCTTTTCGACGCCGAACTCCGCGCGGCACTATCGACCCTCCACGCCTCCCGAACGATCCGCAGCCACCACGACCAGTTGTCGCGCGGCGGCGTCGTAGGTCACCAACGCAACGTCCTTCGCCTGCACATCGATTCGTCGCTCGAGCACGAGTTCCGCAGGCGTGGCTGACGTCGACACCGAATCGGGTGGGACGTCACCCTGCCGAACGAACCGCACGATCAGATCGTGCCCGCCCACGGCGACCGGGACCTCGTGACTGACGTAGAGCGGCCGATCCTCGCGCGCGCCGGCAGCTCGCACCACCTCGTTCACGACAACTTCACCGTCGAGCAAAACGGTGAGGTCATATGGAATCATCCGTCCCTCGCAAACCTCTTCCTGACGCATATGCGTCGGGATTTCCTCTAGCTCCTCGGGCGTCAGCCGCCGACACTCCTCGACACGCACACTACGGGCTCGCCACGCGATGCGCAAAATCGCATGATCAGCCGTATCGGCCTCATAGGGAACTTGCGACAGCGCGCCTAAGCCGAGGGTGACGGCGGCTGTGACGAGCGCCGCGAGAGTGATGCGCACACGACCGGCTTTCATGCGCTCACCTCCTCGGCTTCACACTCCACGTCCAACTCGATATTCACCTCCCCTTTCGCCTCTTCCAGTTCGGCGAGAGCCTTTTTGTACTCACCGAGCGCCTGCAATACAATTCTGGACTCCCCCAAACCCGCGTAGGCAACCCGCACTCGGTTTCGGTCCACGCGTGGCTTCAGCTCCGCCTCCCGATCGTTGTACAACCGCTCGTGGAGCCACTTGGGGCCCTCGCGGTGCCAGCAGTCCCGGGGCGGACACGCCACGATCAGCACACCCGCGACGCCGGACCGCACCAAGTATTCAATCACAGACGTGTGAACGCTGCCCGCGCAGTGCACCGGATAGATCATCGCACCCTCGACCGACCGTTGACTGGCAAGCCCACCCGTTCCACTCGTGCACCCGACAATCACTACGTGTTGTGGACCGGGGTTCCTCGTGGCGAGAAACTCCTTCACTTCCTGCAGC
>JBFIZG010000294.1:0-4921 GCA_041604955.1 Gemmatimonadales bacterium
GCCCAGCACATCGATCGCGGCAATCCGAATGACAAGTAGATTGGGACACCATGACCGCCACCGCTTCAGCCAGGCGAGCTCAACTCGGCCTGTGGATGGCCACGTCGCTCGTGATTGGAAACATGATCGGGTCCGGTATCTTCCTCCTGCCGGCTTCACTCGCACCCTACGGCAGCTATGGAATTACCGGATGGTTCGTCACGGCGGGTGGAGCCATTCTGCTGGCGATGGTGTTTGCGCGGCTCAGCCGGCGGATCCCCAAGGCTGGTGGGCCCTACGCTTACGTGCGCGCGAGCTTCGGCGACTTCGCAGGCTACTTCGTGGCGTGGGGGTATTGGATCTCGATGATCGCGACGAACGCAGCGATCTCGGTCGCGTTCATCAGCTATCTGACGGTCTTCTGGCCCGGACTGGGACATTCCCCGAAGCTGGCGGCCGCGATGGCGGTTGGCGCCATCTGGCTACTCACCGCACTCAACGCCAGCGGGGTCCGAAACGGCGGAGTGGCACAGGTGGTGACCACAGTCATGAAGCTCGTCCCGCTCCTGGCGATCGGCACGCTTGGCCTGCTAGCCATCAACCTCGATCACTTCGCCGCAGCGCCGACGGCGACCCATTCCCCCGCTGGAGCGCTGAATGCCACGGTGACCCTCACGCTCTGGGCGTTCCTCGGTCTGGAGTGTGCAACCATACCTGCCGACAATGTGACGAATCCGCACCGCACCATTCCCCGGGCCACGATCCTTGGCACGGCGGTCACCGCTGCCGTCTACATCGCGAGCACGGTGGCGGTGATGGGTATCGTGCCCGCCGCCACGCTCGCCGCCTCCACGGCGCCTTTCGCCGATGCCGGCCGCATCCTCTGGGGCGGATGGGCGGGTTACGCCATGGGCCTCGGGGCTGTCGTGTCTTGCTTCGGTGCCCTCAACGGGTGGATCCTTGTGCAGGGACAGATCCCCATGGCCATGGCGCGAGACGGGTTGTTCCCTGCTCGCTTCGGGCGGGTTCGCGCCGACGGCACGCCGGCCTTCGCCATTGCGATCTCGAGCGGGTTCGCCACGGTTCTCTTGTTGTTCAACTACAGCGGAGGGCTGGTTGATGTGTTTACAAAGACGATCCTGCTCGCGACGTTGACGGCGGTGGTCCCGTTCGTGTTTGCGACGATGGCAGAAGCAGGATTCATCATCCGGACCATGATGGGACCGGCGGCAGGCACGGTTGGAACGGAGGTGCTCGAAGCAGCGCCTCGGACGCGCCGGGGGCCGCTCGGGGCGCTGGCCTTGTCCGTGGCAGCGTTTACCTACGCCATGTGGGCCGTGATCGGCGCCGGGCAGGAGACGGTGTACCTGGGCTTCGTGTTGCTGCTACTCGGGTTACCGATGTATGTATGGCTGAAGAGGAAGAACGGGAGAGAGACGTGACACACGGGATCATCCGGTTCGTAATGGTTGCGGCGGCCGTAACCGCCGTCGCGTCTCAGCCTTGTCAAGCTCAGCGCCCGGGTACGTTCGAGTGGGGTGTATTCGGGCGTGGAACGGCGTTCGACGGCGGCTTCAGGGTCGACGACTTCGTCGGGCCGGGTGGCTGGCTCGGGCTCTTCGTTCTCCAGAACCTCGCGATCGACCTCGACGCCTCTTACACATTGACCGATCGCAGGCCCGCCGGAAAGCTTTCACACGTTCCCATCCACGCCCGCGTCGTGTACAACGCGCCCCTCGGAGATCGTTTCGCGCTCCTCTCGGGCGTGGGATACGTCCATAACGAATATCGCAGGGCCATCAACGGTTCGGACGATGGAATCACCGGGCTGCTTGGGGTCCGAGTACGGCTGAGTCGGGTGGTGAGCCTCCGCGCAGAAGCGTTTGCCGACGAGATCTTCTCACCCGTGAACAAGCCCCCGCGAAGGGAGAATTTCAACTGGGGTGGCGAGCTGGGAATCGCGTTCCAATTCGGCCCAGGGCCGCGGGACCGCGACGCCGACGGGATCCCTGATCGAGCGGACCTCTGCCCTGGAACACAGGTCGGGATTGCCGTGGACGTGACCGGCTGCCCCTTGGACGACGATCAGGACGGCGTATGGAACTCGATCGATCGGTGTCCCGGAACGCCGGCGCACGTGCTCGTGGACTCACGGGGATGTCCGCGCGATCAGGACGAGGACGGAGTGTTCGACTCGGCGGACCGATGCCCGAACACCGTGCGGGGCGAGGCTGTGGACGCATCGGGCTGCCCACTCGACACGGACCGCGATGGGGTGTCGGACGCACTCGACGAGTGCGCAAACACACCACAGGAGGTGGTGGTCGATAGCACCGGCTGTGCCGTGGACGGCGACGGGGATGGAGTGGCCGATGGGATGGACCGGTGCCCCAATACGGCGGAAGGCACCGAAGTGGATGCGTCCGGCTGTCCCGTGCTGTTCCGCGAGGGCGAGACGGCATTGGTGCTACGGGGTGTGACCTTCGAAACGGGTAGTGCCCGCCTCACGTCAGCGGCCCGTGTGGTCCTCAACCCTGTGGCGGAGTCCCTGCGAGCCAACCCCGATGTGCGAATCGAGATCTCGGGTCATACCGATGCGACGGGATCGTTGAGCACGAACATGCGACTATCACAACAGCGAGCGGAAGCCGTGCGAGATTACCTCGTGCTGCGCGGCGTGTGGGCGGACCGCCTCGAGGCCCGGGGTCGAGGTCCCGACAGTCCAATCGCGAGCAACTCGACTCCGGAAGGCCGAGCCATGAATCGTCGCGTCGAGCTTCGCGTCATCCCGTAACGAGGTGCGGCCGGACTCGACCGGGGCAGCTTTCAGCCTGGTTGATCCTACGCACCTCATGCGCCGAATAACACGCGCGTTCCGATGTTCAAACACGCCATCGTGCGAGTCCCCGGACCGAACCTGGCGGACGGACTTTCGACATCCGACTTGGGGAAGCCGGATTACCGGACTGCGCTCCAACAGCACGAGCGGTATGTCGAGGCACTGCACGCGGCCGGGGTCACGGTTGAGGTGTTGGATCCTCTGCCGCGCTACCCAGACGCGCACTTCGTCGAAGACGTGGCGGTCGTGACACCGGAGCTCGCGGTGATCACACGACCGGGAGCTGAGGCGCGCCGGGGAGAAGAGGACGCAATCGAGCAGGTGCTGGCCCGGTATCGGCACGTCGCCCGGATACGCGAGCCAGCAACGCTCGACGGCGGCGACGTGTTGATCGTGGGTCGGCGAGCGTTCATCGGGATCTCCGAGCGAACAAACGAAGAAGGAGCTCGGCAGGTGGACGAGATCCTCGCCCCCTGCGGATATGCATCGACGACCGTCCTCGTCGAATCGGGACTTCATCTCAAGTCCCATGTCAGTGTGGTCGCGGGCGACACGCTGTTGATCGCAGACAGCAAGCGGGATGGCGGGAGCAAGGGGGGGCACTTTGCTGCGTTTAGGCAGATCGTGGTTGACGAGGGCGACGAGTACGCTGCCAACTCGCTCAGGGTCAACGATCGAATACTGATGCCAGCAGGGTATCCGCGACTGTTCGAAAAGCTGGTGGCGCTCCGGACGGATATCGTCCAACTGGACATGGGCGAGATGAGAAAGATGGACGGCGGAGTGACCTGCTTGTCTGTGAGATTCTGAGAGAATTGATCAACCTGAGCGTCTTGACGTTCAACGTCTGGATGCTACCGGCTCCGCTACCAGGAACGAACCGGCGGGCCCGGCTGCGGCGCATCGTCGCCGCGCTCCGCGATGTCGATGCCGACGTCGTCGCAGTTCAGGAGGCGTTCGATCCAGGTGCGCGGCGCGCTTTGACCGAAGGGCTGAGCGACCGGTACGAAGCGAACGACGGAGCGCTCGAGGTGAGGCGGAGGATGGGTCTCGCCATCGACCGGACGGGCGGCCTCCTCACCCTTTCGAAACTCCCCATCAGCCAGACCTCATTTACGTCACACCCGCTCCCCGTTGGTGCAAAGCTTCCCGAGCGGGTCGGTAGCAAAGGTGTGCTGCACGCGACCATCGAGACACCGGCGGGGAGGCTCGATGTGCTGAACGTCCACTTGTACGCAGGTGGCAAGCGGGCGGACCGGGCCGTTCGAACGATTCAGCTCCATCATCTCTCCCGAATGCTCGGCGCCGCCGGCGATGACGTTCCGCTGATCGTCGCCGGTGATTTCAATGCATGGCCGGAGACAGGAGAATCCGTGCAGCGACGGGCCCAGCCCGAGTATCGGTTCTTACGACAGATCGGGCTGCTCCCCGCGACCGACGGAGACCCAACAGCTACACGAATCACCTACGATGTCGATCACAATCCTCTCGCGGCGTTTTGGTCAAGCAAGAAACAAGGTGGGCAGGAATTCGATTCGATCTTCTATCAGTCGTCAGCCACGCGCACGATCGAGGTGACGAAAGCCGCGGTGGTGCTGAATGAAGATAAGAAGCCGTTATCGGATCATTACGGATACCTGGCAGAGCTGCGACTCTCTTCGCCAGGTGAATCATCGAAACCGAATCGCTCACACGCTCCGTTCGGGCATCGCCCGCGCGATTGAGCGCTGTGATTGGTACTGATTTAGAAAATTGAGGCTCGAGCAAACGGAACGCGAAGGGGGTTGCGCCATGGCGACGCTTGGTCACGGGCGCCTCGGGTACTGCGTCTCAGCGTCGTCGAAGATGACTCCCATTGGAAGTCGTGCTGCGCCGCGACCACGGCGTTCTCGTAGGCGAAACCACGTTCGCATCGTCGATCACGGGATCATCCCGCTTTGAAGCCCGGCATGAACCTCGACTCAGCGGGCACGAGCTAGAGGCCCAGCAGCCCAGCCGCATTCCGGCGGGCGTCAAGATTCCTGACGTTGTTGTATTTGAAATTTGTTCCACGAGGCAACGAAGTCGATATATCGTTCGGCTCGATCGCGACGCAATCCCGGC
>JBFIZG010000295.1:0-4838 GCA_041604955.1 Gemmatimonadales bacterium
CGCCGTACTGTCGGTCGCCATGCTGTTGGGCGTTTCAGTTGAGCTCAATTGACATGCGCCGCGGGCCGGAAGACCCGTCGTGAGACGTTGAAGCGGCAATGAAGGCGGTTGTCCAAGAAGGGTTCGGGTGGTGGTGGCGCATCGGGTGTGGTGTGTCGTTGCCAGGAAGGCATTGTGACAACGAGTGTCGGCGGCGTGAATCCCCGACAGCCGTCCGCATCGCTCCGCTAGCCGATGTGCCTGACGCCGCGTATCCTATCCCTGTGGGAATGAGGAGTTGGCGGCCACCTTTGCGCGTCGCACGACCGCACCGTGTGTTGGCGGAGACGTTCTCTCCGTCGAACCCGAGCCCGGATTCAGCGAGAACGACGATCGGCGCGGTGGAGAACCAATAGCTCCGCTCGACCAATCGGAGAGGCGCAGTCAGAATGGGAACCAATCCAAAAGTAGCAACGTGTCTGTGGTTTGATGGCAACGCAGAGGAAGCGGCGACCTTTTATACGTCGCTCATACCCGACTCCTCGATCACGAGTGTTGCCCGTGTCGATCCGAACGGGCCGGCGCTCATGGTGCATTTTCTCCTCGGCGGCGTGCCGTTCCAAGCGCTGAACGGCGGACCGAAATTCACGTTCACCGAGGCCGCTTCGATCTCGGTCGCCACCGAGGATCAGGCAGAGACCGACCGTCTTTGGGAAGCGCTCGTCGCGGATGGCGGGAGTGAGAGTCGGTGTGCTTGGCTCAAGGATCGATTCGGTCTTTCCTGGCAGATCGTGCCCGCTGCGTTGCCTGGGCTGCTTGCGTCGCCCGACCGTGCGGCAGCCAACAGAGCGATGCAGGCGATGCTGGGGATGCGGAAGATCGATGTCGCGGCGCTCGAAGCTGCGTATCGAGGCGAGGGGGACGATTCGTGACACAAGTGCAGCGGGACGTCTTACAGCGAATTGGCGATACGTCGCTGGTGCCCCTTCGACGGATTGGCGGAGCCGCGCGTGCGCGTATCCTGCTCAAGGCGGAGAGCGAGAACCCGACCGGCAGCATGAAAGACCGCATGGCGCTTGCGATGATTGAGGCGGCGGAGGCGGATGGCCGTCTCCGTCCCGGCGGATCTGTGGTGGAGTACACGGCCGGCAGCACGGGCGTGTCGTTGTCGCTCGTTTGCGCCGTCAAGGGTTATCCGCTGCACATCGTGACGTCGGATGCGTTTGCTCGTGAGAAGTTGGATCACATGGAGATTCTTGGAGCCCGGCTCGAGGTGGTGCGGAGCGAGAACGGACGAATGACGGAGAAACTCACCCGTGACATGGTTGCTGCCGCGGCAACGCTCGCCAAACAACCCGGTTCGTTCTGGACCGATCAACTCAACAACGCCGACCAGCTCGTTGCCTATCATCGCATGGCGGAGGAGATCTGGACGCAGACCGGCGGCCGAATCGATGGTTTCGTGCAGAGCGTCGGTACCGCGGCGTCTTTCCGCGGGGTCGGCGAGGTTCTCCGCCACCACGACGAGCGAGTTCATCTCGTTGCCGTGGAACCCGCCGAGTCGGCGGTGTTGTCCGGTGGGTCGGCGGGCGCCCACAGAATCGATGGGGTTGGTGCTGGGTTTGTCGTCCCCCTGTGGCGCGAGGACATCGCTGACCAGATCGAGCCGGTCTCGACGGAGGAGGCGGTGCAGATGGTGATGCGGCTCGCACGGGAAGAGGGACTGTTCGCGGGCACCTCAACGGGCGCAAACGTGGTTGCCGCTCTGAAGCTTGCGGAACGGCTCGGTCCCGACGCAACCGTCGTCACCGTGATGTGTGATACGGGGATGAAATACCTGAGCACGGCTGCGTTCCGGTACTACACGACTCACGCCGGCGAGTCAACGACTAACGATCGGTCGAGCCCTACAGATCGTTCGAGATCCTCCACCCACACGATCCGCACGACGTGAATCTCGATTCGCCTGACGCGACCACGCCAAAGTCGGAGTTGGTGCGCGAGGGTCTCCTTCGTCTACGGGAAGGAAACCGTCGGTTCGTAGCCGGACAGCCCAGCCGCGACCTGCGGATGACGGAATCGCGACTGGCCGAGTTGGCGGAGCAGCAGACGCCATTCGCCATCGTGCTCGGATGTTCGGATTCACGGGTGCCGGCCGAAATCGTGTTCGATCAGGGGCTTGGTGATCTGTTCGTCATCCGGGTCGCCGGAAACATCGTCACGCCCTCACAGATTGGCAGTGTCGAGTTCGCCGCCGCACAGTTCGGTACTCGGCTCGTCGTCGTACTGGGGCACTCGCGGTGCGGAGCCGTGATTGCCACGCTGGAGCAGCTACGGCGGCCGACGATCGAGCAGTCGCGTAACCTCCGCTCGATCGTCGACTGCATTCAGCCATCGGTGCGCGATCTTCTCGACGAACACCCCGGCGATGCGGACGCGCTCGTCGCGCGAGCTGTCCGGGCCAACGTCTCCGCTTCAGTGAACCGTCTTCGGCATGGGTCCGAGATTCTCGAGCAACTGATTTTTGATGACGGACTCCGAGTGGTTGGCGCCGAGTACTCATTAGAGACGGGTGTCGTGGAGTTCCTGGAGGGGCTGTAGCGAGCGACGGTCGGGGACCGGACGGTCCGCATGGACGCGAGTTGCTGTGCCGTGCCTCCCAAGTCGCATCTCTCGGAGACATCACTCGGGGATATATGCGATGATTCGAAGGGGCGCGCCGCTTCCGCCCTGGATTTTCGTGGGAAGCGCGACGACGAAAGCGCCTGTTGCCGGGAGCCGGTCGAGCTGAGCGACGTTCTCGAATCCGGGGATGTTGGCGCCGTAAAGTATGCGATGGGCCTCGTAGGTGCTCGATTGTCCGTAATCGATACTGGGGGTGTCGATCCCGACCGCATCAATCGACCTGTTATCGACGAGCCATTGCGCCGCGGCCGGGTCGAGCCCGGGGAAGTGAAGTTCCGGTACTGCCGCTGCGCCCGTTCGTGACGTCCCCAGGTAGGCCGCCCTGTCCGGCCAGCGACCGCTCCAACCGGTGTCGAGGAGCACGATGGTACCCGTGGGGATCGGACCGTTCTCGTCCTCCCATCGCTCGAGGTCACTCACCGTCACCAAATAATCCGGCCCGGCGGCGACACGTACAACGGCGGCGGGGCCCACGAATCGCTCGAGCGGGATCTCGTCCGCCGCGTGGCGGCCTGCGGCAAAGTGGATGGGCGCGTCCAAATGCGTCCCGCCGTGCTCTGCCATCGAAAGGTCGAACGCCGCATAGAAAAACCCGCCGTCCGTGACTCCGTACGCGACTTCGCGCATCTCGAACGGTGTGGCGGTCGGCCAGAACACCGCGTCTTCCGAGAGCGTGTGCGTCAAATCCACCCATTCGCCAGCCGATCCGTCGAACACGGCGTCGACGCTCGACGGCGGCGCGCAGGAAGCGGTGGCGAGGGCGCCTAGCAGCAATGCAACACGGCTCAGGCGAATCATCGTGAAACTCCGTGGCAAGGGATTGTCTCAAATATGGCGATTGCTGGCAGCAAGTGGAAACGAGTGCGAGTGGATACGGCATCGCGCGACGCTTCTCTTGCAAGCCTCGCGAACGCGTCGTAGACTGCCACGTGAGGGATAAGGCCTCCAATTCGTCACGGGGAGGTGGCTCGATGGACGATCGGAGACACGAATGAGATTCGTCATAGCACTCCTGCTTGCGGCGTCATTTCACGTGCGGGCCGTCGAGGCGCAGCCCGCTCAGACGGGATTTCTCGATCGTACGGTTACGGTTGCCGCCGTTGCCTATCGGTACCAGGTCTACGTCCCGCGCTCGTACGACTCCACGGCCGCATGGCCCGTCATCTTGTTTCTCCACGGTGCCGGCGAACGAGGCACGAGTGGCTTGCTACAGACCGAGGTGGGTCTCGGGCCGGCTATTCGGCGGTTTCCCGCGCGGTACCCTGCGATCGTTGTGTTTCCACAAGCCCGCGAGGAAACGCTATGGTCGGGAGCGAGCGCTGACATGGCCATGGCCGCGCTCGAGCAAACCATAAGCGAGTTTCGTGTCGACACGCGCCGTGTGTACGTGACGGGACTGTCGATGGGGGGACACGGAAGCTGGTACCTGAGCTATCACTACCCCGACCGGTTCGCGGCGGTGGTTCCGATCTGTGGTTGGGTGACTGGCACTGGGTTCTTTGAACCGGTGCTTCCTGACGTCGCAGAACCCCACAGAGCGATCGCGGCGCGGCTCGAAACCACACCGGTGTGGATCTTCCACGGAGAATCCGACGATGTCGTTCCGGTAGCCGAGTCGCGTTCCATGTTCCAAGCCCTCCGATCGATCGGCGGTACGGTCGAGTATTCCGAGCTACCGGGCACCGGACACAACTCGTGGGATGCCGCGTACCGCTCCCCGAGTTTCACGAGTTGGCTGTTTCAACAGCGGCGCCCGTGATCGCCCGGCCCCGGTCAGCATGACGTTTGCGTCGCAATTCGAATCCGTAGACGCTCGGATCACCGGGTGGATGGCCCGGCATGGCGTTACCTTGACGAGGTTGGCGTTGGGCGTGGTATTCGTCTGGTTTGGCGCAATCAAATTTGTGCCTGGCTGGAGCCCCGCTGCCGATCTTGCCGCTCGTACGATCGAGCGTCTTACCCTGGGGCTCGTAGCACCCGAGGTGGGGCTGCCGGTGTTGGCAGCGTGGGAGTCGCTGATTGGCATAGGTCTGATCACGGGCCGCTTTCTACGGGTAACACTCTTGCTTTTGTTCGTGCAGATTCCGGGAACGATGCTACCCCTGGTCTTATTTCCCTCGGAGACGTTTGCCGCATTCCCGTTCTCTCCCACATTGGAAGGCCAGTACATCATC
>JBFIZG010000296.1:0-4831 GCA_041604955.1 Gemmatimonadales bacterium
CGGGTGGCATCTCGATGAACGCCACGTGCTGGTCGAGGAACAGCCGATCTCCGCCGCGCTGTTCGACTTTGGTCTGTTTTTCTACTACAACGCGTTCGCCCTGCTGGCACGCGGCTCTGCTCCGTACTTCTACTTGCCAAAACTCGAGAATCATCTCGAGGCCCGTCTGTGGAACGACGTGTTCAACTTCGCACAGGATTACTTGGAGATCCCACGGGGGACCATCCGCGCAACGGTGCTCATCGAGAACATCTTGGCCGCGTTCGAGATGGACGAGATCCTGTGGGAACTCCGCAAACACTCGGCTGGGCTGAACTGTGGCCGGTGGGATTACATCTTCAGTTACATCAAGACGTTTCGCGACCGTGCCGGGTTTGTCCTTCCCGATAGGGAAGACGTCACCATGGAGCGGCACTTCCTCGCGTCGTACGTCGATCTCCTCATCGAGACGTGTCATCGTCGCGGCGTGCATGCGATGGGCGGGATGGCGGCACAGATCCCGATCAAGGGCAATGCGGCGGCGAATCGACGCGCCCTCCAGCGGGTGTGGAACGACAAGCTCCGCGAGGTCACCGCGGGCCATGACGGAACCTGGGTCGCACACCCTGGCCTCGTAGCCATCGCGCGCGACGCGTTCGACCAGCACATGCTGACCCCAAACCAGATTCACCGACCGCTTCGGCACACGAAAGTGACCGACGCCGACCTCCTGCGGGTTCCCCAGGGTGCTGTCACGGCGTCCGGCTTCCGAAACAACGTGACGGTGGGACTGCGATACCTCGAATCTTGGCTTCGCGGATCGGGCTGTGTCCCGATCAACCACCTCATGGAGGATGCCGCAACGGCCGAAATCGCACGCTCGCAGTTGTGGCAGTGGGTGCACCATGGGGTGCAGTTGGCAAACGGCAACCCGATCACTCCTGAGCTGGTGCGCCAGACGATGCTGGCCGAGCTAGAAGAACTCCGGGCTGGACTCGAACCACACGAATTCGCTGCCAGCCAGTTTCCGCTGGCCGCGCGAATCTTCGAACGGATGATTACGGGCAGCCAGCTCCCCGACTGGCTCACGTCCACCGCATATCGGTACCTCGATTGACCCAATGATGAGGCAGAACATGGATAAGCGTATTCTCGTCCAGCAGCTCGAGTATCGGTGGAACAACGATCCGCGCTGGGCTGGTATCAAGCGGCCATACACTCCGGAGGACGTGTGGTGTCTTGCCGGTACGCATCACATCGATCATACGCTGGCACGCCTCGGGTCGGAACGGTTGTGGAATCTGTTGCTTCACGAACCGTACACGCACGTCCTAAGCGCGCTCACGGGGTGTCAAGCCGTCCAGGAGGTGCAAGCAGGCCTCAAGGCGATCTACGTCAGCGGCTGGCAGGTGGCGGGAGACATGAACGACGCCGGTGAGGTCTATCCCGATCAAAGCCTCTATCCGGCGGACAGCGTGCCAAACCTCGTGTCACGGATCAACAAGGCCCTGCTCCGGGCCGATCAGATCCATCACATGAAGGACGACCGAAACGTCGATTGGCTCGTTCCAATCGTCGCCGATGCCGAAGCGGGGTTCGGCGGCTTGCTGAATGCGTACGAACTGATGAAAGCCATGATCGAGCGAGGCGCGGCCGGCGTGCATTTCGAGGATCAGCTCGCGTCGGCAAAGAAGTGCGGGCACCTCGGAGGGAAAGTGCTGGTTCCCACGAGCGAGTTCATCAAGAAGCTGATCGCCGCTCGACTCGCCGCGGACGTCTCGGGCGTCGATACGGTTCTCATTGCCCGCACCGACGCGCTGAGCGCGGGCCTGTTGGTGAACGACACCGACCCGCACGATCGGGAATTCACGACCGGGGAGCGCACGTCGGAAGGATTCTTCCGGGTACGCGACGGACTCGCCTCGGCCATTGCGCGGGGGCTTGCGTATGCACCGTACGCGGATCTCATCTGGTTCGAGACGTCGCTCCCCGATATTGATGAGGCGCAGCGCTTCGCCGAGGCGATGCACGCCGAATATCCCGGCAAGATGTTGGCGTACAACTGTTCGCCGTCGTTCAACTGGAAGAGACATCTCGACGCCGATTCGATCGCGTCGTTCCAGCGGGACTTGGGGCAGCTCGGATACAAATTCCAATTCGTCACGCTCTCCGGGTTCCACGCCATGAATCACGCGACGTTCGAACTCGCATGGCACTACCGGCGACGCGGCATGGCGGCGTACTCGGAACTGCAGGAACGGGAGTTCGAGTCTGAATCCGACGGCTACAAAGCCATCAAACACCAGGAATTCGTGGGCGCCGGGTACTTCGATGCCATCACCAAGGCGGTGACGGGCGGTGACACGTCTACGTTAGCGCTGGAAGGCTCCACCGAAGAAGAGCAGTTCGGCGAACAGGACACCCGCGGCAAGGTAAAGAAGGTGTCGTAGCTCGGGACGGGATCGGAGCACACGGGGTCTCCTTGCGAGAGGCTGCGTCACCGACCGGCCTACACGCCGGTCTCGGCGACCCGCTTCACGTCGGAAGGGTCGAGCCCCGTAATCGATTCGAACTGACCGTTCATCCGCGCCATGTGCCGTGTGGTCTCGTCGTACTGCTTCGCGGCATTTTGTAAATGCTTCCCCACCAAGTCGTACGCCCGCTCGAATTTGTTGAACTGGTGCTGAAGTGCTCCCAACGAGTCGAGAATCTCGCGCGCGCGTTCCTCCACCTCGAGACCCTTGAGCCCGTGCAGCACTGCTGAGAGATAGGCATAAAACGTGTTCGGCGAGACGGGGATGACCTTTCGGTCGAGCGCATAGCCCACGATACTCCCCTCGGCTTCGAGCTGCTCTCCCCGCACGACCGCTTCGTAATAGACGTTCTCCGCCGGTATATACATGAACGCGAAATCGTAGGTGCCCTCGTCCGGCCGGATGTACCGGTCCGCAATCTCATCGATTCGAACCCGGAGTGTCTGCCGGAACATCCGACGTTCCTTCTCGGCGTCAGGTCCATGGGCCCTGAGCATCCGCTCGCAAGCCTCGAGCGGAAACTTGGAATCGATTGGGACGAGCCGCCCGCCGATACGGATGACAGCGTCCACCCGCTCGCCCGACCGAAAGCCATACTGTGTCTCGTACAGCCCCACCGGAAAGACGTGACGCAGGAGTTCTTCCAACCACATCTCGCCCAAGGTCCCGCGGAGCTGCGGCACCTTGAGCAGCTCTTGCACGTCGGCCACTGTCCTACCGACGCCCTCGAGCCGACTCGTCGCTTCCGACAACCGGGCAAGGTGATGCTGGACGTCCGCGAGCGACCGCAACTGTTCCGCCTGCCCCTCGGCAAGCGTCTTGGGAACCTCGTGTTGCGCGGAGGCGATCGTATCCATCCGGCCACGCAGCTCGATGAGTTGCTGTTGGAGTATTGTCGTGTACCCACCGTCGCCCCGCCGGAGGAGGAGCATGATGAGGAAGACCAGCAGAACGACAACGACGAGGAGGCCGATGATGACGGCGAACAAGCGGCGGCAGCTCCGAAAGAAGTCCCCCCAACCTAGTGCAAGCCGTGGTGGACTGGTAGTCGACACGCGGTATTCGGGTTACCGGACGCCGAAAACGCGCCTATTTTACGCGCGAACCCGAGCGGAGCGATCGCGTGCCAGATTTCATCCCGTCCGTCCAGACCGTCGATCACCCACCGGTCGTCTTCGAACCACTCCACGACGACGTGGGACCACCAGAGCGCCGAACCGGGGGGTCTGCGGGGTACGACGTGCGGGCGTATATCCATGATCGTTTGGTGAAGCTGCGGCGGGGAGACACGGGCGAAGCTCGGACGGTTCGGTGCACCGACAACACCCTCGTCCTCGAACCGCACGACATCGCACTCGTGCCTACCGGATTCAAG
This sequence comes from Gemmatimonadales bacterium, assembly GCA_041604955.1. Classification (GTDB taxonomy): domain Bacteria; phylum Gemmatimonadota; class Gemmatimonadetes; order Gemmatimonadales; family GWC2-71-9; genus JBFHWR01. The sequence continues at coordinate 3,889 of JBFIZG010000296.1, forward strand.
GCGCGCCTTCCTACCGGATTCGAAGCGCAGATCCGGCTCCGGTCCTCCATGGCCTTCGAACGCGGGCTCTTGATACCCAATGCGCCAGCAACCATCGACGCGGACTACCCCGACGAGTGGTTTGTGATGATCAAGAACGACGCGCCCCGGCCCGTCCGCATCGTCCACGGTGAACGAATCGCACAGGCGGTGCTGTGCCCGTACTCCGTGCTCCGATGGACCGAGGGGACCGTGCACGCAACCACCGATCGCGCTGGCGGGTTGGGCAGCACGGGTACGACCTGAGCGCGCGTCGAGCCGGTCCTAGGTCGTCCGCTGAACAAGCGGCGGCCGAATGCTCTACCCTGCCACTCTCACACTTGTCCCACGTGTGCACCAAACGCGTCAGACCGTTTGATTGAACGTTTCGACGACCTCAACCGTATACATGCGTAGACACATGGAACGCTTACCTCTCCGAGGGACATGAAAATGCATACGATGGTACGAACCGCGTTGAGCGCTGCACTCTTGATCGGCACGGCGACGACGGCGGCGGCGCAAGAGCGCCAGCGAGGGATGATGGGAGGTATGCGTGGGTTCGCGCAGACCCTCAATCTGTGGAACGTCCTCCAAGACGAGAACATGGCGAGTGACCTCAATCTCACGGCGGATCAGAAAACCAAGATCATGGCCCTGACCGCCGCGTTTCAAAAGACGAACGCCAAGGACCTCGCGCTCATGGAGACGTTTTCCGAAGAAATGGCTGCGATGCGGAGCAGTGGCAGCAGGCCCGACCGGAACGCCATGATGGCGACCGTCGAAAAGTATCGGGAGCCTCAGGAGAACCTCGGAAAGGCGACGGTGCAGCTACAAGCAGACGTGAACGCCGTTCTCAGCGCCGAGCAAAAGAACATCCTGCAATCAAAGGCGCAGACTCGCGGGCCGAGGCGTCGACCACCAG
>JBFIZG010000297.1:0-4827 GCA_041604955.1 Gemmatimonadales bacterium
AGGAAATCATGACGACCGCCAAGTTTCGGTCCCACACGGGGCGTTTTCTTTTGGCCGCGACGATTTCTCTTCTGGTCGCTGGCGTCTTGCCGTTTGGCTGGATCTCGGAGAACGGTGCACAGGCCGCCGGAGAGAGTGTGGTCAAGGGACGGGTCACCGCTAAAACGGAAGCAGGCATCGAGGTCGATCGAAAAGCCTACATCCTTCGCGCGCAGATCATAATACAAGACGAGCGGGGCGCATCGTGGGCATGGAACAAGCTTGTCAAAGGGACCGAAGTGCATTTGACGCTGAGAGACGGCAAGGTCGAGCGCATACTTGTGATACTCAACGACTAGCCGCACAGTCCTGAATCCAGCCTCGAACCGATTAGGCAATTACTATCCAAGGGGAAAGGTATCGGCCATGCAAGCCAATCTGACTCTCAAGGTGGTCCTCCCGGGGCTGCTTCTCGCCGCGGGGCTCGTGTCACCAGGGTACGGCAAAGCCCAATCCCTCGCCGATTATACGTCGACGCCCACCTTCGTGTCCGATTCGGTCCCGCCGAACATTCTGATCGTGTTCGACAACTCGGGGAGCATGCAAATAATGGCATTCGAGGCTGCGCCATTCTCGAACTCCACCAGCTACACGGGCATCTATGACCCGACCGAATGCTACCAATATCTCACGTCCCCAACCGAGAGATTCGTTGGCGACCCGGGTGTGAACCCGGCCACGCCGGGAACCTGCTCGAATGCATCCTATCCCTGGAGCGGGAACTTGCTGAATTACGGCACCATGCGGCGCATTGATATTGCGAAGCAGGTCATGATCGGCGGGAACTGCGACACGGCTCGGGACGCACAAGACAAATGCGCCACCATTATCAAAGGCCAAGATGGGAACTTAGATAAGGGAGATAAACAAATCTCTGTTGCCAGCTCGGGCCTCACCAATTTGATGCCGTCCAGCATGTTGTCGGGTATTGGGTCCACCGTGTATTTCCATCACGCTGGTGACTCGGTCACGGCGCTGGCGGGCTATTTTTGTATCGACGACGACAGTTCGTATCCGTCGAGTAGCACGTGCAGCGATGGTGATAGCTATAGTGAGCCGGGCCGGTTCAGGATCGCCGTTGAGGTGACCACACCGTCCAGCGGCGTGCTGCAGGAGATCGGGGATAAGGCCAGGTTCGCCATGATGAAATATGCGTCGGGCCAGGATGGCGGGCCGCTCATTGCCGAGATTGGCACAAGCAGCAGCAGCCTCGTGAACACGCTTGACGCGACCTTGCCACCCGGTGGAACGGGCACGCCGCTCTCCGAGATGCTCTACGAGGCCGCTCGGTACTTTGCGCAAATTGCTCCCCCTTACTTGGCAACCGACTACACCCACACGGACATCAACAAGGATCCATACTATTTCACGGCGCCGCAGTGGGCCTCCACATCGGCCTATGTGCGCTGCTGCAAGAGCTACGTCATCTTGTTCACGGACGGGGAGCCGACGTCGGACCAGGCAATTCCGGGGGACGATGGCAGCGGGAACGGCGTCTGCGCAGGTGGGGCGGGCTCCCTGTGCGACCTTGCGCATGCGATCCATGGGACGCATTGTACCGGTGCGGGCTGCAGCGGGCACCGGACGGACTATGGCAACGGGTCCCATTACTTGGACGATGTTGCCTACTGGGCTCACACGACCGACCTGAGGCAGCCCACGATTCCGGTGTTAGGTGAAGCCGGAAAGGACCTCCCGGGTTTCCAGAACCTGACCGTGTATACATTCTTTGCGTTTGGGACCGACTCCGAGCTGCTCAAATCCGCCGCCAAGGCTGGGGGCTTTCAGGATCTCAATGCCAACAACCTTCCCGACTTGACCGATGAATGGGATCGATTGAACAATCTTACCGGGGCGGATGGCGCGGACGGCATTCCGGACAACTATTTCGAGTCGGACGATGCGAATCTGCTCAAGGACCGCCTACTGGCCGCCATTACCAGCATCCTACAGCGGAGCGGGGCGGGGAGCGCGGCATCCGTGCTGGCATCCTCCAGTACGGGAGAGGGCGCGGTGTACCAGTCGTTTTTCTATCCGAGCACCGTTGAGAGTTTACGAGACATCAAGTGGACCGGACATACGCACGGCCTCTTTCTCGATGCCTTTGGAAATTTGCGCGAGGATACCAACGGAGACGCCAAGCTCGTCTACACCGATGACAAAATCATCCGCACAACCTTCGATACCACCACGAACCAAGTCATGGTCGAGCGGTACGACGATGCCAACGGCGACGGAGTGGCCGATTCAGCGACACCCATCGGTGGAGCCGTTGACCTGCGCGCGGTGAATGCCGTGTGGGAGGCGGGCGAGCAGCTCGCACTCACGACGTCCGCAGCGCGCGATATCACGACGTGGGTCGATCTCGATAACGATGGGTTGGTGGACGGAGGGGAACAAATTGCCTTCACCACGGCGAATGCCTCGACGCTGGCCCCGTATCTGCGCCCGAGTGCCGCTCCGTTCACCACGGATAATATTATCAACTTTGTCCGCGGCGATCAGGTCAACGGACTACGTGATCGGGAATTGACTGTCGGCGGCTCGCTCAAGGTTTGGAAGTTGGGCGATGCCATTCATGCACGGCCGATCACGGTCGGACCCCCAGCGCAACGCTACGACATTATTTACGGCGACTCCACTTACACCGCCTTCCTCAATCAGTACAAGAACCGCAGACAGGTGGTGTACGTCGGTGCGAACGATGGCATGCTGCATGGGTTCAATGGGGGATATTTCCATCCCGGCGATGATGCCTCCACCACGACCAAGACCGAGCACGGCTGGTTCACTCGTACGCCAACGGATAACAGTGGCGGCCCTCTGCTCGGGGATGAGCTCTTCGGGTTTATCCCGCAAGAGCTGCTGCCGCACCTGAAGTGGCTCACCCAGCCGGACTACACCCACGTCTACTACGTGGATCTCACACCGAAAGTCACAGAGGCGCGCATCTTCACGCCTGACGCGGATCATCCGAATGGCTGGGGCACGATCCTCATGGGCGGCTTCCGTATGGGCGGAAGCTGCGCTGCATGCACTGCGGCGACGGGGGCGCCGCCCATGACGGTGACGGCTGACTTTAATAACGATGGTGACACGGTCGATCCAGATGATACGCGGACGTTCTACAGCGCCTATTTCGTCCTCGACATCACGAACCCCGAGTCGGCCACCTTTCCCAAGCTGTTGTGGAGCTTCACGAGCACGGACCTCGGCCTCGCCACAAACACACCGTCGATGCTGCGTGTGAATCCGACAAGCGCGACGGTCACCGACAACACCGACGCGAAGTGGTATATGGTGGTCGGCTCTGGGCCAACGGCCTACGACGCAGGTGTCTCACAAGTCGGGAAACTCTACGCCGTTGACCTTGCGCAGGGGCCGGGGGTCAATAACGGCCAGGTCAGCACCCTGCCAGCAGAGACTTTCAACGCCTTTCTGGGCAGCACCGTGACCATTGACCGCGACTTCGACTATCGCGTCGACGTGGCCTACATGGGCAGCGTGATTAACGACGGGAGCTTACCGTGGCGTGGCAAGTTGTATCGGCTGACGATGAACGATTGCACGGCCACGCCATGCTCGACAAACACATGGGGCATTGCGTCGGGGACCGATCGGCAGCCGACTGAAATCCTCAACACCTTCCCTCTGAGCGGCACCATAGAGCTTGGCCCCATTGCGACATCGCCGGCCGTGGCGATTGATCAACGCGACAAACTATGGATCTTTGCTGGCACCGGACGATATTTTGACAGTGTGGATAAGTCGAATACGGACACGCAACACTTTGTCGGCGTCAAGGACTCTGTCCTGAATGGGGGGTGTACCGAGAGCACGCGGACGAATTGCCAGGATAACGACCTGGTAGATGTCTCCAGTGCGCAGGTGTGCCTGATCGGCGTTGGAAACTGCGGTTCGGTCACCGATCAGGTGACGGGGGTCTCAGGTGCCACAGATTTCCCGTCACTCATCGGATTGGTCGCCAGCAAGGACGGCTGGTACACGACGCTACCCACGGTCGGTGAGCGTGCGCTCTTCCGGCCCTTGGTTATCGGCGGACTCGTGCTGTTTCCAACATTCGTGCCTACCAACGATGTCTGTACCTCCACAGGAGACAGCTACATGTACGTGTTGTACTATTTGACAGGGAGTGCTTACTCAGCGCCGGTTGTGGGAACCACGAGTTCAGGGCCGAATAAAAACGTCAACCGTTCAATCGCCCTTGGGTCGGGGATGACCTCGGAAGCCGTCGTCCACATCGGCCAGGGGGGCAGCGGTGGGAAGGCGACCGCCTACATCCAGAAATCCACGGCGGAGTTAACCGCCATCAGCTTCAACACGCCGGGTGTGGTGCCTAGCCGGTTTCTCACCTGGTACAACACGCGCGACTGATCGGGGTTGGCAAGTCTGTTCCTTTGCCAGAAGTGACAACTTGAGGGACGAAGGGCAGACGCGGAGGCGACCGAAGAACAATATAATACCCGGCTGGTGGTTCAGTAAAACACTGACGAAGAAGCCCGTTGTGCATCCGTACTGCTTATGTCGATGCCTGCGGGGCAATAGTGTGTGGCGAGGGTAGATAGCAGGCTAGCCCCGCCGCGCGCCGGATCTTGCAAGCGAGGCGTGGTGGGCCGTGCAGGGATCGGGCCTGTGGCCCGCTGATGAAGAGCCCTACCGAATCCCCAACTCACCTGCCTCAACATAACCCAACAGGGCCTGAAGACTAAAGCGAAGAATGATCATCGTGCGGCTTCGTGTGGCTCGATGCGAGATGTACGTCCTTAC
>JBFIZG010000298.1:0-4821 GCA_041604955.1 Gemmatimonadales bacterium
CACCAGGCACCGTTGCATCCACACCGTTCTCCGGCGTGGCGGCCACAGGCACCGCGTCCGGCGCGAGGAACATCGTGTTGACCCGCATCCCGATGGCCACACCCAAAACGAGTGCCGCCGCAATCCCCACCCCCACCACCCAACTCCTTCGCCGCGGCACGATTCGGAATCCGGTCTTGGAATCGCGGGAACGCCGGCGGCGAGCGTCGATCCGCGCCCACATTTCGTCGCGCGGGACCGGAGGGGGCCGGTTGTAGTCCTGCGACTCCGTCTTCAAGAACTTAGAGAATTGCTCTTCTGTCATGATGCCCACTCTCCGGCAAATGCGCTCAACGACTCACGCAGCCGTGAACGTGCGCGCGATAACTGTGCTTTCGACGTGCCCTCCTTCACCCCCAACGCCTTGCTGATCTCGCCATGCGTGTATCCCTCGACATCGTGCATGACGAAGACCATGCGATATTTCTCCGGAAGCGCGTCGATCGCATGCCGCAATCGCTCCTTCAGATCCGGCTCCACCGAGCGCACACTGCTCGCCACGTGGGTCCCATCATCCAACTCGAATTCCCGCTGTCGAAACCGCTTCACTTTGCGAAGTCCGTTGAAGATGACCGAGGTGGCGATGGAACGGAGCCAGGTTGCGAAGCTCGCTTCTCCTCGAAACTGCTCGATCCGATCGAACGCCCGGATGAAGGTCTCCTGGGTGTAATCCTGCGCCAGGTCGTCCTCACCCGTCAGCCGGAACGCCAACCGGTAGACCGGATCGACGTGGGCCTCGTAGAGCTGGCGTTCGGCAGCGGCATCCCCGTTTCGGACCCGCGATATCAATTGAGCTTCGTCCACCAGCTCCCCTGAACGGCGTGGCCTGGATTCGTCTTCCACCATGACTGACACAAGTACGGGGGAAAGGGTTACAGGATAGGTGTTAGGTGTTAGGTGTTAGGTGTTAGGTGCTAGGTGTTAGGTGTTAGGTACCAGGTTGTGGCGGGGTCGGGATGACCTGAGACTTGAGACCTCACAGGCCCCCAACAACCCCACGCACCAACGCCTCTAGGTCGTCGGCCAGGGCCCGGCCGGCTTCCAGGACCTCCCCATGGTCCAGAGCACCCTGAAACAGGCCAGCGCCCACGTTGGTGATGCTCGAGACGCCCAGCACGTCGAGTCCACGCGCGCGGGCCACGATCGCCTCGGGCACCGTGGACATCCCCACCGCGTCCGCGCCGAGTCTGAGGAGCATCCGGATCTCAGCGGGGGTCTCATAGCTCGGTCCGAGCAACCCGAGGTACACGCCCTCGTGGAGCCCGATACCCCGCTCCCGGGCGACGTCTCTGGCGAGCGTCCGGAGCCCCGCATCGTAGACATCGTACATGTCCGGCCACCGTGGTTCCCCTTCCAGCACCGGGCCGGTCAGCGGGTTTTTCCACATCAGGTTGATGTGGTCCGCTATCAGCATGAGGGTGGGCGGCCGAAACGTATTGCGGAGACCTCCCGCGGCATTCGTCACGATGAGCGTGTCGGCTCCGAGTTCAGCAAACACTCGGACAGGTAGGACCACGGTCGCGGGATCGTGTCCCTCATAGAGGTGGAACCGCCCTGACTGGAGGATCACCGGAACATCTTCAACCGTTCCGAGCACGAACTCGCCGGTATGTCCCACCACGGTCGTCGTAGGGAACCCGGGGATGTCGCCATAGGGCACCCGTTTGGCGTCCGACACGGCGCGCGCGAGCCCTCCCAGACCCGAACCGGCCACGATGGCGACACGTGGCGTCCGGCCGTCTGCGTGACCGCGGAGCACCGCCGCCGCGTCCAGGACGACCTGGTCATCCCCCCGCACGGCCACCGGGCTCACAGCAGCATACCCGCCAGGCTCGCCGACATGAACGCGGCCAGGTTCCCCCCGACCATGGCCCGGAGTCCGAGCTTCGAGAGGTCGCGGCGCCGTTCCGGGGCGATGCCACCGATGCCGCCGATCTGAATCGCGATTGACGGAAAGTTGGCAAACCCGAGCAACGCGTACGTTGCGATGATCGCCGCCCGCGGGGAGAGCGTCGTTGCCGGATCGCTCAGTTGGCCGGCGAGTTGGAGATACGCGATGAATTCGGTCAAGACCGTCTTGACGCCAATCAACGCGCCAACCTGTCCCGCGTCGGCCCAAGGGACACCCATCAGCCACGCGAGCGGTGCCAGAACCACGCCGAAGATCCCTTCGAGCGAGAGTTCCGACAGACCGACGAGATTTCCGAGTGCCGCAATGCCGTAGTTGATCAGCGCAATCAACGCGACGAACGCCAGTAACATGGCGGCCACGTTGAGCGCGAGCTGCAGGCCCTGTCCTGCGCCGCTCGCGGCTGCGTCGATGACGTTCGCGTCTTGCTTTTCAACCGTGACATGCACGGAGTCTTTGGTGACCGGTTCATCCACCTCCGGCACCAACAGTTTCGAGATGACGAGCGCCGCCGGAGCGTTCATCACGGACGCCGTGAGCAGGTGGCCGGCGATGTCCGGAAAAAACGGGGAGAGCGTTGCGACGTATGCGGCCATCACCCCGCCGGCGATGGTGGCGAACCCGCCGACCATGACGGTGTTCAACTCCGACTGCGTCATCTTCCCAACGAATGGCTTGATGAGGAGCGGAGCCTCCGTCTGCCCGACGAAGATGTTTCCTGCGACCGAGAGACTCTCCGCACCGGAGGTTCGCATGGTGAACTGCATCACCCAGGCAATGGCGCGGACCACCCACTGCATCAAGCCGAGATGATAGAGCACCGACATGAGCGAGGAGAAAAAGATGATCGTCGGGAGCACGGAGAACGCAAAAAACGTCCCGGTGTTTGCCCAGATTTCCGTCGCGGCGAGGGGCCCGCTGGTCGGGTCGGCGCCGGAGGGTATCCCGACCGGGACGTTGTTCTTGACCAGGTGTCCGAACTTGAATCTCGCGCCCTCCTCGGTGAAACCGAGCAACTCGGTGAACACGCTGTTCGCGCCCGCAAAGAGCGCGCGGCCGACACCCGTCTTGAGCACGAGGAATCCGAACACCGCTTGGAGCACGACGCCCATGGCGATCAATCGCCAATTCACCCGGCGTCGGTTCACCGACAGCCCCCATGCGATGGCCAGCATCGTCGCGATTCCGATCAACCCCATCATCCGCTGGAGCAGCGGCGTGTCGAGCCCTTGTCGTGCGGCGGCGAGCTGTTCCGCCGCTGTCTGAACCAGCAGCAACGCGTTCATTCAATCTCCTTCAACTCGCTCGTGATGCGGGCGAGGAGGTCCGACTTCTCCGGTTCGGGCAGAAACGCGCTATGGACGGTGTTCAGAATCAATCGATCCAGGGCGGGGCGACCCAACCCCAGCTTCGAGTGGGCGAGCCAATACTCATCGCTCAGCGTGATCCCGTCCATCAGACGGCTGTCGGTGTTGAGCGTGACCATCAAGCCGAGCTCCAAGTACCGAAGAATGGGGTGCGCTCCGACAGAGTCGACGGTATGCGTGTGAAGATTGGACGTGACACACATCTCGAGCGGAATGCCGTGTTCCTTGACGTACTCCTCGAGCTCGGGATCTTCCTGGAGTCGAGTGCCGTGACCGATCCGCTGCGCGCCGCATACGTGAATGGCTTGCGAGATCGAATTGGGCCCATCTCCTTCCCCCGCGTGGCAGGTACAGGACAACCCGTGGCCGCGCGCGTACTCGAACGCTTTCGCGTGATCGCGCGCGGGGTGTCCGGCCTCGGATCCCGCCAAGTCGAACGCAATCACACCGTCGTGCCGATAATCCACTGCGAGCCGCGCGAGATCGTGGGAGACCGATGACGGCAGCGTACGGAGCCCGCAGACGATGAGTCGCGCAATGGTGCCGGTTTCCGCCTCGCCTCGCTTGAGACCGGCCAGCGGACGCTCGACGGCCGCCGTGAGCGACAGGGCCGGGGTGTGGAGTGCAGGACAGTAACGCACCTCCACGTAGCGGACGTTGTCCCGCGCGGCGTCGACGACAAACTCATAGGCGATCCGCTCCAGCGCCGCCTCGGTCTGCATGACCGCCAAGGTGATCTCATACCGTTCCAGGTACTCTTCCAACGTCTGCGCGTCGCGGACGAACACGGCCTTTGCAAGAGCCTCGGGCGTGTCGGCCGGAAGCGAGACACCCTGGTCGCGGGCGAGCTCGATCATCGTGAGAGGCCGGATCGAACCATCCAGGTGCACGTGCAGCTCGGCCTTGGGCAGCCGGCCCACGAGATCGCGTGACAGCGTCACGCGTTGGGCTCGGGAGTTCGGCGCTGCGGCGCGGCGCGAACGACACGGACGATGGAACCGGCCTCAATGGTCCCCGAGGCGTCGATCGGCCGGCCGACACCGTCGGTGACGTACGCCCGTCCCGCGCGAATGGCGGTTGCGGCGTCGGGATCGGTGACCGCGACCGCATCGAGCACGGACGCCAGCCGAGAAACCGACGTGGAGCGTTCGTTGACGAACACGAGGATCTCGCTCATCGCCAAAACGTCGTCACCTTGCCAGCCAGCGGAAGCGGCCGGCGTCATCGTCATCGTCAATTCCCTCCGTGTGCTCGGTGGCTATTGACATGGTTGGCCACAGAGAGCAAACGAGAGAACACACCGCCGCCGTGAAGGTGCTCATGGACTGAGTCAGGTTTCTGCTTCGTCTCACACAACGTTTCCTCTGTGCCCTCGCTATTCCCTCAGGGTGCTCTGTGGCCCGGCTAGGGTCCAGCTACAGAAGTCACTCGAGGACAAACGATAGAACACCGAGGCACAGTGATGGTGTTCATCGACACGCGGTTGGCCACTAGTAGACACCGCCA
>JBFIZG010000299.1:0-4811 GCA_041604955.1 Gemmatimonadales bacterium
CGAGGATCTGATCGGCGCCGTCACCACGGATGACGTTCTCGACCGTGTGTTTGCCTCGTTTTGTGTCGGGAAGTAGAAAACGTTCAACGTCCAACGTCCAACGTCCAACGTTCAACATCCAACGTTCAACATCCAACGTTCAACGGCCAACTTCCAGCGTTCAACGTCCGACCGTTACGCCGTCTGGACTCCGGCGACCCGATCGTCCGAGGCTTGGCACTCTTCCGCGGTGGCTCTGAGCGCTCTCGGCATTCCGAGTTCCCCAATGATCGCCTCGACCATTCGGTGTCCGACGTAGTAACCGGCGCGTTCGGGGATGACCTTGCCGCCTACCATCCGCTGTGACGGGCTCATCCCGCCGGAGAGGAGTCGCAACCGGTATCCCAAGCCCCGTTTTTCCATGTCGTCACGCAGGTTCTGTCGTAAGAACGACTCGAGTTGGCGCAGCCGATGGTACTGCCGCCGGCCAAACCCGAAGTACTCCCACGACTCGAATCCGGGTACCGCTCGTTGAGCGGCGGACACCGCCAACCCCTCGTTCACGAGCAGCTCACGCAGCGTCACTCGGCTTCCGGTCTCCCAGAAATCGTAATAGCCGTTCATTTCGTGCACGAATTGACGGAGTTCCGCTCGGCTCTCCGGCGATGTGTAACGCACCACGTGAGCGATTTCGTGCGCGAGCCACAGCGACATCAGCTCGGGACGGAGTCCTAGGCCGATCGTCTCCGGATTGGCGCGCCCGGTGAAGTGCTCGAGACACACGAATACGATGCCGCGGCCGCCAACCACCAGCTCCCCGGCGTTTGCGCCGCCGACCCCGACCATCAGATAGACGTCGAACGGCGTGTCGGTCTGGTAGAGTGCCTCGCACCGCTCCACCACTTCCTTCGCCGCGGCGACCACGTCGAAGTCTCGGAGCATGCCAATCAGGTCGCTTCGGCCCGCATCGAGGGCGCGGGTGATGACGTCTGCCGCGTGCGGGCTTTCGAGATCGAGGATGTAGTTGTGCCAGTATGCGGAGAGAATCGGTAGGTTTTCTTCGAGATAGCGCCGATACGCGTCCTGTGGATCTCGCGCTTCGAGTGTGGCAAGGAAATCGGGTACGAGGTTGAAGAGCATCGGCGGCCCCCAATTTGGGAGCACCATGCTCGCGTGACAAGTCCTACGGCGAAACGAGTCGAATGTCGACGCGGCTGGTCTGGGCCTCGACGCCGAACAATTGGTCGCGAACGGTCAACACGATGCGGTATCGGCCGGCGGGAACGCGGTCTGGTTCGAGCACCAGCCGCTCGATGACCGTGGGTCGAGCCGGAGCCCGCCGCGCGAAGGAAAACGTCACGGGTTGACCCCGGTCGAGCGGCTCGAAGCGATACTCCACCTCAAAATCGGCGACGCCCGCCGGTGTCGCGGGCAGGTTGTAAATCTCCGCATATAAAGCGAGCGGCTGAGCCACGGGAAATTCGAGCGTCGGCGGCATTGCCAGCGCGGCCCGATTGCGGTCCAAAACCTCATCGCCGACCGCCACCAGGAGACTCGACAGCTTGAGACGGTCACCCCAGAGCCACGGAACGGTGAACGGACGACGCAGTCTCGCCAGCTCGTCACCCTGACGGGCGTCGACGCCCACGCGAAACCATCCGGGAGCGAGCACGAACGTCGACGGGCCCGGTCCGTGGAACCGGTTTATCTCGTTCCACCGTTCGTCCCAGACGGCGACGGCAACGGTGTCGCTCGACCCATGGACGTAGACCAGCTGCCGGTCGCGCTCTTCTGCTCGGAAGCTCGCCAACCAGACATGGAGCTCGCCCGTCGCCTCCAGGGAGGTTTGATCGCGGTCCAACACGACCACGCTGTTTTGCAAGTCCCGATGGTTGGTCGGGTAGACCACCATGTCGCCGCCGAATCCGCTCGCGCTGGATGTGGCGCGCGCAAACGGAATCAACACGGACTGACCGTCGATTTCGTAACGCCACGACTCGAAGTCGCCGAGGTTGAAACCGCCGGCGAGGTAGACCTCACGGGGCTTGCCGAATCGCAAATACACAAGTCCCCGGCCGTCGAGACCAAACCGGCGGTAGCGAGTCAGCGAGTCCGGTTCCGGAACGTCCCGTACGTCTATCGAAAGGCCTGCCGTTTCCAAGAGTTCCTGAAAACCGCCACGATGCGGGAGAAACCCGGCCCCGAACCCCGAGTTCCGAGTCTCGATCGCGATCGTTCCGGCAAGCGCGCCGGCGAGTGACCGGCGGAGCGGCGACCGATGAAACGAGCTGAGCGGGTGGAGCAGCGCGTACTGTCGCCGCGCTTCCCGGAGTCGGGAAAAATGTTCGGCCACCCGCTCGTTCACGTCGGTGGTGAGATCGGGTTCGCGTCGCGACCAGAACGCGCGGAAGAACGTCGCGCGTTCGGAGAGATGTGTCGCATGGTACGCGCTGTCTTCTTCGGCCGATGCAATTGGCGCGACCTGGGACCAGAGAAAATCGCCCGAGTCTTCCGCCGCACGGTCCAACGCAGCGCCGTAATACGTGAGGCCGCTCGCGCCGTCTCCCGCTTCGTAGGCTGCCTGCGCGCGGAGTGCCCATACCTGAGGGTCCCTGGGCCGCCGGGTTGCCAGTTCGACCAGGATCGTGTCCGCCTCGCGCCAACGCTCGAGTTCGATGAGCATCGTCGCGCGCCAGAAGTCAGCCGTATCGTCACCGCGGTGGCGCGCAAGCAGCGCGACCGCGCGTCTTCGGTGTTTGTCACCGCGATAGAGCGCGTCCCAGATGTTCCAGGAGTCGCGGAACGTGGCGACCTGTTCCCACACCTTATAGATCCCGTCGCGCGCCAGACGTTCGCCGTCGGCGCTCCCGAGAAACAACCCGACGCGCGCCTGCCAATAGCGCGGCTCCGGATTGCCGGGTTCCAGCTTGGCCGCCCGCTCGAACATACGCCAGGCCTTGAACCGGCCGATGACCGGCCACGCGAGATGAACGCGTCCCAACAGCGTCAACGCACGCGGGTCGTTCGGATGGTGTCGGAGGTAGCTTTCAATTTCCTTACGCGCAGCGGGGAGGTCGCCGGCCGCGAACAGCGAATCGGCGCAGGCTAGCGGATCGATCCTAGCTGTTGGGGAGGCCGTGAGGGCGACGCATGCGCCGCCCCAACCATCGCCCGAACCGTCGGCGGCAGGGCCACGGGGGACTGTTGGGGCGCCCCAACCGGCGATCGCCAGCAATAACAGCGTCGCTATCCCAACAGGACCTCGCGGAGCACGTCGGCGTCTCTGGCGCTGAACCCGAAGAACACGATCTCGTCGATCTGTTGGGCCGCGGGCAGCGCGCGAATCGCATCGCGCATGATTTCGGCGGACTGTCTGAGGTCGAAGCCCGCGACCCCCGAGCCAAGCACCGGGAACGCGAGCTTCTTGACGTCGTGTTCCGCCGCCAGCGTCACCGCGGCCTCGGTGCTCTTCCGGATCGACGTGGCCGATGCCGGCTCGTCCCCCATCGCGGCAGCATGAATAACCCACTTCACGCCCAGTTTGCCGGCTCCCGTGATTGCCGCTTGGCCCACCCGGATGCGCCCATGCCGGTCGCACTCTTCTTGGATTGTCGGGCCGCCCTTGTTCCGAATGGCCCCGGCCACGCCGGCGCCCAGCTGTAACCGGTTGTTGGCGGCGTTCACGATGGCGTCGCCTTCGTACGTGGTGATATCACCCTGGCGGACGACGAGCGATGGTGCCATTGCGATGGAGAGTCAGTGATTGCGGAGTTGACGGCTGCCTTCGTCGAGCCTCTTACGCTCCTCGGGTGTCAGGCTGTCCATTCCCGTCTTGGAGATCTTGTCCAGAATGCGGTCGATGTCATCATAGATCGAGTGGACATCGGGTGACGACGAGTCGCCTTGGGCCGGCGCCGGCCGTCGTGTCACCGTCGCGCCGGCTTTGGGCCGGCTTACGCGTTTCACCTCATGGACGATGGCCTGCGTGCGCTGGGACAGGTGTGCTTCGCTCTTCAGATAGATGAACCCGAACAAAAACCCACCCAGGTGCGCAAAGTGCGCGATACCGTCGTTCACCCGGAGGAAGAGCAAATCGGTGATGACGAGAAACGCGACGAGCCATTTCACCTTGACCGGAAACGGCAGCGGGAACACGTAGACGGGCATGTCAGGCCAAAACATTGCGAACGCCAACGTGACGCCCAGCACGGCCGCGGATGCGCCGATGACTGGACTCACCGGACCGAGCACGGAGAGCGCGATTGCGAGAATGGCGCCGCCGACGCCGCACGTGAAGTAGTAGAACGCAAACGACGATCCGCCGAGACGTTCTTCGACCGCCGGCCCGAAGAAAAACAACATCAACATGTTGAACAAGAGATGCATGGGTCCGCCGTGGACGAACATGTACGTGATGAACGTCCACGGCCGGGTGCCCAGCTCAGCGGCGCTGAATGCCGAGAACTGGATGAGCCATTGGCCGGTGAACACCGTGATGGTGAGGAGGTACACCACCGCGTTTGCGATGATGAGGCCTCGGACCCACGGCGTGAGCGAAAATGGCGACCGCATATCTCTAATCTACACCTGAGGGGCCGTCATGAGCCCACTTTTTTGCGGTCCCCCGATCGTCGGAGGGCTTCCTGGCATATGGACTCGCATAACTCCGGGAAGTCGATTCCGAGGACGGCGGCGGACTGGGGAAGCAAACTCGCCGACGTGAGTCCAGGGAGCGTGTTGACTTCGAGACAATACGGTGTGTCTCGCGCGTCCATCCGAAAATCGACCCGTGAAAAATCCCGCAGCTTCAAGACGCGGTGCGCCCGTAACGC
>JBFIZG010000300.1:0-4801 GCA_041604955.1 Gemmatimonadales bacterium
GATGCCATCATCGTGGACGGTGTTTCGTGCCAACACACGGGTGTGAAGATGGCGTCCATGGGCCGCTCGAGCCATCGGAGGATTGCTGATTTTCCGGGAAACGAATACCGAGAGTGAAGATTTCCCTTACGAAGGACCTGTTAAATTTCGCATACCATGCAGATCGAGAGCGATAGCATCATGAAACCGGCGTCGTTTGTCGCAGTCCTGTTTCTGTTTGCCGTGGCGAGTGCTCATCTCTTTCGCGTGATTCTCGGAGCCGAAATCATCGTGGACGAATTCGTCGTTCCCATGTGGGCGAGTGGCGTCGCGAGCATCGGTGTTGGCGCACTGGCCGGCTGGCTCTGGTGGGAGCAACACGCGGCCTAGGCGATCCTCTCGCGCGGGGAGGTCCCACCCGGAAAGGGAACAAGAAATCCCACGACCCTTGGGGGGGGTCGCGGGATCGCTCTTGCACCTAAGGCGCTACGCGAAAGGCACCCGCGTTGCGTGCGTCAGTTCCGAATACCCGCCGTCACTCGCTCCGGCCCGAGGTTCCGCCACTGGAGGGTGGGGAGCGGGCGCTGCCGCGGCCACACCTCATCCAACGAATCGCCGTCGTATAGCCGGCCGTTCTTCATGACATAACGCAGCGAGACGCTGTTCCGGATATCTGCGAGCGGATCCTCGTCGAGTACCAGAATGTCCGCCAACTTTCCGGCTTCCACGGTGCCGAGGTCCTTGGCAAGCCCGATCGCTTCGGCGCCATAGATGGTGGCCGCACGGAGCGCGTCGTGGGTCGAGGCTCCGCCGGACGCCATCGCCCACAACTCCCAGTGATACCCCAGGCCTTGCAACTGCCCGTGGCTGCCGACGGCGGCACGCGCACTGTCGGCCAACAGGTTCTTGACGAACTCGGCGTGCTTCGAGAACACATACTCCTCGTCCAAGAACCATCCGGCTTGGCCGGGACTGCCACCTGCACCCGGGCCTCGCCTGCGCGTGCGCGCGTCTACACTCTCGTGCGGCGCGAACCGGCGCAGCTTGGCGTTGTCATGCGGTCTTTCCTTCGTATAAAAATAGTTCTCACCGAAGGGGCCGCCGTACGACACCAGCAGCGTGGGGCTGTTCGTCGTTTGCGATGCTTTGAAGAGTTGGACCACATCGTCATAGATCGGCGCGATCGGAAGGGCGTGCTCGATGCCCGAGTACCCGTCGATCGCGTGCGTCAGGTCGAGTTTGAAGTCGAGCCCGCCTTCTGTGGTGGGCATCAACTCGAGTTCCTTTGCCGCCTGAATGATCCATTGGCGCTGCTGCCGGTTGCCCGACATGTACATCTTGAGCGTCTTGGTGTCGTAGTACTTGCTGTAACGCCTCAGGACGGTTTTCGCCTGGTCGTCGTCCCGGATGTTCTCGGTAATGAACACACCCGGGCCCGTCGAGTAGATGCGCGGCCCCAACATGCCGCCAGTCTCGATTCGATCCTGATAGCTCAGAACATCCGTTGAGCCGGTTTGCGGATCGCGCGTTGTCGTGACCCCAAAGGCGAGGTTCGTGAGGTACTGCCACGTCTGCTCGACATGAATCTCGGGAACGAGCCACTGGGGGTGATAATGGGTGTCGACAAATCCCGGGACGATCGTCTTCCCGGAAACGTCGATCACTTGTGCGCCTTCGGGGACGTCGACTGAATCCCTCACACCCACGGCGACGATTCGATTGTCGGTCACCACGACATCGGCGTTTTCGATGATCTCATGATCTTTCATCGTGAGCACGCGCCCACCCCGCAACACCACGCTCCCTCGCGGCACGTCCCGCGGAAGGGTCACCTTGATCGGCGACTCCCGTGGTGTATAGAGGACGGTATCCGCCCTGGCGCTGTCCAAGCCGGCGCGCACCGAATCCGCCCGACCCCTAATGGCAGCCGCCCTGGCGCGGGCTTCGGCCGCCACCCGTATTAATGAATCCGCTCGGACCTCCACCGAATCGGCGATCAACCCGTTGAGCTTGGACTCGAGCGAGTCCGGCACGGGCTGGCTAGCCTTCTTCAGGCTGTCCACCACCCCACGGGTGGCTTTCAGACTGTCGACGATCGACCGCACCCGGAGCGCTTCCGCCACTTTGTCACGCGCGTCTTGCGCCGTACTGTCCTCCAGCGTCTCCACCCTGCTCAGGTCGTAGGTGAAGAGCGCATTGCCAATTGCCCAATGAACTCGATTGCCATCGGGGCTCCAGGATGGGAACTCACCACCGACGTCGGTCATTTTGCGCACCAAGACCGGCGCCGAGTTCGGATTGGCGACCGAAATCGTCGGCACAGGACCGCCGACTTCGGGAATGTCGATCGCGTAGATTTGACTTCCCACTTGCGCGACTGCGCGCCCTCCGGCGGGAGAGATCATCACGAGCCCCGCAGGAGGCGGTTGACGCCCGCCCTCGAGCGTCGCTTCAGACTGATCCATTTTGGGAACCGGGAACACACGGCGCGGAAGCATTTCCCACTCGGTCGGGTGCAGCAGCCCGATCCCGCCGGGAGGAAGCGAGCCGCGGACCCGCAGATGCTGTTTCACGTCAGTCCCGTCCCACTGGAACGACACGAGACCTTCGGCCCGACTGTACGCATAGATGCGATCGGGTTCGTCCGTCCGGAAATGCGCGACATCGCGGCTTCCGGTGGGCGCAATGAGCGTCACGTCGCCACCCGATGCCGGCACCCAAACGAACTGCCCGCCCAGGGGACCAAAAAACACGTCGGGCGCCTTCTTCAGCTCGCGAGCCGCACCGCGTGTGGCCACGATGCGCTGGCCGTCCGGCGACCACGCGAGATTGTAGTAGAGCGCCGCCGTCGTCGTGAGCGTCTGGGTCTGGCCCGAGCCATCGGCCATGCGTTTGACGATGTGTCCGCCGGCGCTGTCGTCCCACGTGACGAACGCCACCCAAGCGCCGTCGCGCGACCATACCGGGTGGTATTCACCGACGTCGGCGTCGGTCAATCGCCGGGCGGCCCCGTCTGGCATGTCCTTGATCCAAATTCGGTCGAACGCGGTGAACGCGATGCGGTTGCCGCTGGGTGATGCCACAGGGTGCCGAATCTGCCGCGCCGTGACCGCCGCCGACGTATCCACCTGATAGGAGAACTTCACTTCCGGCCCGATGTCCACGGCGACATCGGCCTCGAACGGTATGTTCACCGCCTCGCCGCCATCCATTGGCACACGCCACATCTTGCCACCATAGGCCACCACGACCGCCCGCGAATCCGGCGTGAAGCTGTAGCCGGGGAGAACATCGAGCGGCGCGCGTGATTCCATCTCGTCGCGTTGCACCGGATACGCGAGCCAGTCCTCCGCACCGGTTTCGAGGTTCCGCTTTCGCAACCCCGTCTCGGCGTTTTCACGCGTACCATAGACCAGCCACCTGTTGTCCGGAGAAATCGCAGGCCGAAACCCCGACCCATATCGGTTGGTGAACCGTGTCGAGGTTCCGGTCTTCCGGTCGTATCTATAGAGCTGATACTGCGGGAACAGCGCGTTGTACTGCCAATCGCGCGACCGGCCCGCGTACCACACGTGTTGGCCGTCGATACTCACTGCCGCACCAACGGTCTTGAACGTCGTTGGTCCCCGAATCACTGGGAGCGGGCTTCGCCGCTTGACGTGATACATCTGGAGCTTGGCGGCGCCACCGAGCCCGGTACTCCGGCTCACGATCACGTGCTCGCCGTCTGGCATCCATTCCGGTGACACGTAGAGGCTGGTGTTGCCCTGCGTAATCTGGGTCGTATCCGTGAAGTCGAGACGCATCGTCCAGACGTTGTCGCCACCGCTTCGGTCTGAGACAAACACCACGGACTCCCCGTCAGGGCTGAACCTGGGCTGCGCATCAAACGCCATCCCCTCGGTGATCCGGGTCGCCTTGCCACCCGCGATCGGCATCGTGTACAGATCGCCGAGGAGATCGAAGACGATCGTCTGCCCGTCAGGACTCACGTCGAGCGACATCCACGTCGCTTCCGTGGCGGTGAACTTGGCCTTGCGTTCGGCCTTGAGCGGCAACGGCGGCTTGTCGCCTCCGCGACCGCCCTGTCCCAACGCGGGCGTCGCACAAAGACTCGCGGCGGCAAGCGCCATCAGGGTGGCGCGCATCGGAATCATCTTGATGGTTGTCATCGGGAACCTCCGCGTACGCCTGCCTGAACGCTGGGCGTGACATGCCGCCACGGCTCGTCGGCGGCCGTCAGCTGCCGCGGCCACACCTCGTTCAGCGTGTTGCCGTCGTACAAGCGACCGTTCTTCATGACATAGCGAATGGTGTTGGTGTTGCGAATGTCGTCGAGCGGGTTGGCGTCCAGCACGATCAAGTCCGCCAATTTTCCGGACTCGATCGATCCGAGGTCGCGCCCCAGTCCGATCGCGTCCGCTCCCATCACGGTGGCGACGCGAAGCGCATCGTGATTGGTCATGCCGCCACCCTGAATCGCCCAGAGTTCCCAGTGAAAGCCCAAACCCTGGAGCTGTCCGTGGCTACCAACACCCACGCGGCCGCCGGCTTCAACCAGATCCTTGAGCCACTCCGAATGTCGCTTGAACACGTACTCCTCTTCCATGAACCAACCACCCGGCCCCGGCCCCGGATTTCGGCGTCGGATCTTGGCATCGAGCTCGGCCTTGGGCGTGAAGTGCGCGAGTTTCTCATCGCCCACCAAGTCCTCGTTGGTGTAGAAGTAATTCTCGGCCCAGGGACCGCCGTAGCTCACGAGCAACGTCGGCGAGTTGGTGGTCTCCGACGTCTTGAACAGCTCGACGACGTCGTCGTATGC
>JBFIZG010000301.1:0-4782 GCA_041604955.1 Gemmatimonadales bacterium
GGGCGTCGCTTGATGACGAGCCCGTCGCGCTCCGCCACGACCACAAAGGTCGTTTCGGCGTCGTCGCTGTAGTATGTGCCCCCGTACGTTGCTAGGTCGGCTTCCTCCGGTGCAAATTCTTCAACCGGCTCCAACATTCCGTCATCGTACGCTCCCGTCATCACTCGAGCCGTCGGGCGTTGTCCGTTCCGGCTTTGAAATCTGAGCCGCCGGCTTCCCGTGCCTGGAGCGAACTCCGTACGTGAGAGGGCCACGAGTGGACGACCGTTCAGCGCGAGCCGATCTTGGACGACCGTCAGACGTACCGGATCACCGGTTCGCATTTCCCGATAGAGGCCCGCGAGCCGTGACAACGCTTCCGGGGGCACGTCAACTCCCTCCGGTGCGACAGGGTCCTGGGCTGCGTCGCCCAAGAAGGCGCGTGCAATGCGTCCGCCATTGCCGGACGTGGGCGCGTTGGATGCATTACAGAGCATGGCTACCGAGAGCGATTGCTCGGGGTACCGTCCGAGGAATGCGCGATACCCCGAGGTACCTCCGGTGTGGGTAACCGACGGGACGCCCGCAAACCACCCAACGACGAGACCGCTGGCGTAGGCGATTTCCCTTCCGTCGCTCAATTCGCCCTGGTCCAGCATCATCCGGGTGAACTCGGGCCCGCCTAGACGCTCCTCGGTCAACGCCTGGTTCCAGATGAGCAGGTCGCCGACCGTCGTGAGAATCCCACCGTTGCCGTGCACGTCCTCGATGGGCCGGAGAATCGACACGTCGTCACCCCGCACGCGGTACGCGGTGCTTCGACCCTTGACGATGCGCGTGTAGTCGTCACGCCATTGCGTATTCGTCATGCCAAGTGGCTCGAAGATGCGCTGCTTGGAGAAGTCCGCAAACGACATTCCGCTCACACGGCCGACCACGATCGCCAACAGGTTGTAACCGGTATTGCTATAGGAGTATTCGCGTCCGGGCGGAAAGTTGAGCGCGCGTTGGCGGCTGACGATATCGAGCACATGGGCATGGGTATGTGTCTTTTCCTGCCGTCCGCTACCCGAGATCTGCGCGACGCTCCCCCAGTCTCGAAGTCCGCTGACATGGTTCATCATGTGTCTCAGCGTAATCGTGGTGCCATAGTCGGGGACCTCGGGGACATACCGCCGCACGTCGTCGTCGAGCGAGAGCTTGCCGTCTAACGCCAGCAGAATGACCGCCGCGGCGGTGAACTGCTTCGAGACCGACCCTCCCTCGAAAATGGTCTCCGGCGTATTTGGTATGTCGTGTTCGAGGTCGGCCATGCCGTAGGCGCGGCTCAACACGGTGAGGCCGTGCTGCGCGACGCCCACGGCGCACCCCGGGGTCTCCACGGAATTCCACTGTTCGAATATCCGATCGACTTGCAGCGCCGCATCGGCAGGCGCCTGGCTAAACAGGTCGACTGGACAGGTGTGAAGCAGGAGGAACGGAATCGCCCATGCTAGTCGGTGCGTTCTCATGACGACACTACTCCTTGTCCGCAGCTGTCTGGAAACGGTCCTGAGCTTCCCAGAGAAGATACGATAATCTAGGTGGCAGGTAGCAGGTGTCAGGTGGCAGGTGGCAGGTTTCAGGAAGGCGGGTCCGTGCTGTGGTGGCGGCGGCGCGCAGCACGGGTTTATTTGAGCGCATCATTCGTCTGTTCACGCCAACCCGAGGTGAGTATGCCGACACGCGCGATTGCTTCCTTCGAGGTGACCGGATGGGACCAAACTCCCTACGGTGATGGAAGTGAAGGCCCGAGTCTCTCACGAGGGACTGTCAAGAAAACATTCAGTGGTGATCTCGAAGGTGAGAGTACCGCCGAGCTGCTGATGTGCCAGGTGGACACATCCGATCTGAGTGCCGGGGCTGGTTACGTCGCGTCGGAACGAGTGACCGGAAGTCTCGGAGACCGGACCGGTTCGTTCGTCATGCAGCATTGGGGGTTGAGTGGTGGCGGCGCCGCCGAACGCACCGGGGGGCACGTCGTCCCGGGGTCCGGAACAGGCGATCTGGTAGGGCTCACCGGGACTGTCGAGATCGAGATGCATGCGGGCGGTGGTCATACACTCACGCTGCACTACGACATGGCGTGACGCGACCCCCTCGCCGTCTCGATCCGTTCTTCCGCGATCCGGTCGGCGGCTTCAGCGGTGCTGATTCCGTGACGTTCGGCTCGGTCGATCACGTCGAGCGTCTGATCGTAAATCTGTGACACCATGTCCAGAATGCGGGTGTCGTCGACGGACCGTCCGAGCACTTCTTCCTGACACCGGATCAAGCCGCCCGAATTGATCAGGTAATCCGGTCCATAGACGATTCCCCGCGTCATCAATTCGGTTCCATGACGTGGTTCGGCGAGCACGTTATTGGCGGCGCCGGCAATTCCCCTGCAACGGAGTCTCGAAATCGTGTCATCGTTGATGACGGCGCCACGCGAACACGGTGAGAAGACATCACACTCGACATCGTAGATCTCGTCCGGCTCGACGATGGCTGCGTCGAAATCCGCTTTGGCCCGGGCGAGCGGTTCCGCGAAAACGTCAGTCACGGTAACCTTTGCCCCGGCCGCGTGACAGTACTTGGCAACGAAGTACCCGACATGGCCGATCCCTTGTATCGCGATGTGGCGACCCGTCATGGAATCGTCTCCCGTGGCGGCCTTGAGCACGGCACGGATGCCCGCAGTAACGCCGAACGCCGTCGCGAACGACGGATCGCCAGCGCCGCCGTTGCTGGGATGAACGCAGGATACGTGGGGAGTCTCGTTCCGGATGACGGCCATGTCGTGTGAATCCGTGCCGATGTCCTGCCCGGCGATGTATCGACCGCCCAAGCCATCGATAAAACGCCCCATGGCGCCAAGGAGCTGCGGGGTCTTTTGTGTCCGGTGGTCACCGATGATCACCGATTTCCCACCGCCGAGGTCCACGCCGCTGATCGCCGCCTTGTAGGTCATGCCTTTGGCGAGTCTCAGTACGTCTTCCAAGGCCTCGCGTTCCGTCGCAAACGGCCACATTCGTACGCCGCCCAGTGCCGGCCCGAGAGTCGTGTCGTGGATGGCAATGATTGCCTGGAGACCTGAGGCATTATCGTTGCAAAAAACGACTTCTTGGAAGCCGTGCGTCGCCAGCTGGTCGAATACGATCATCGGGCCTCGTCAAAAGAGAGGGAGACGTTAACGGCCGATGCATCCGGTGGCAACCGCGGATCCATCCGTGGGCAGATGCGCGGTCGTACATGGCTGGACTCACGCACCAGACGTATTGTTGAGGTGTTTTCTCTAACCCGGCAAAGCGAGCATCGTGCATGAGCGCAGCGCGGGAACTATTTCGATCTCGGGCGGGATTCATTCTCGCCGCGGCGGGGAGCGCGATTGGCCTCGGAAACATGTGGCGCTTCCCGTATCAGACCGCCGAAGGTGGAGGAGCTGCCTTTGTGCTCCTGTACCTGTTCATGACGATGCTCATCGGCGTGCCTGTGATGGCGGCCGAGTTCATCGTTGGACGGCGCACCCGTCTTTCTCCCATCGGCGCGCTCAACGCGGTTGGTGGCGGCGGTTGGACGCCGCTTGGGATTCTCCTCGTGCTCACGCCGTTGCTCATCTTGGCCTATTTCTCGGTCGTGACCGGGTGGACGCTGCAGTACGCGTTCGATGCCGTGAAGGGGGTTTCGGCAGACCCGGCCGCGCGATACGCGGAGGTATCCACCGGAGCGTCGTCGATCGGCAGCCATCTCGTTGTTATGGCGGTTACCGCCTTCGTCGTCGGGGCGGGCGTTCGACGCGGCCTCGAGCGGGCGGCGCTCATCTTGATGCCCACGCTGATCGTGCTGCTGATCGGTTTGGCGATATGGGTCATGACGCTCGACGGCGCTGGCGAGGGATACGCATTCTATCTTCAGCCCTCCCTCGAGAGCTTGCGGAGTCCGACAGTGCTCCGGCAAGCCGCGAGCCAGGCGTTCCTGTCGCTGAGTGTCGGGATGGGGGTGATGATCACCTATGCATCGTATCTGACCAAACAGGCGAACATCGGGCGCGAGGCGATCTTCGTGTCGTTTTCGGATTTCTCGGTGGCGTTTGTCGGCGGTCTCGTGGTGTTTCCCATCATCTTCGGTCTCGGGCTATCCGCCGAAGTCAGCGGTAGCACGATGGGAACGCTGTTCATTTCGATCCCGAGTGCGTTTGGCAGCATGGGTGCGATCGGGCAGTTGGTCGGCGTTGCATTCTTTCTCGCCCTGCTTGTTGCAGGCTTCACGTCGTTGTTCTCCTTGCTCGAGGTCGTGGTTGCCTCGATCATGGATCAATTTGGCGGAGGGCGTACGGTCTCGGCCCTCACGGTGGGCTTCGTCGCGGCCCTGGTCGGCGTCATTCCCGCGATGTCGCAAGATGCTTTAGGTGTGCTCGACAAGCTGGCGGGCGAGCTCTTTGTGGTGAGTGGTGTGTTGGGCATGTCGGTGTTGGTTGGATGGGTCATGCCGGACCCGATGGCGGAACTCGTGGAGGGCGCCTCGCCGTGGTTCCGCCGAGTGGCCCCGGGACTCCTGTTCACGATTCGCTATGTGGTACCGCCGCTGGTCGCCATCGTGTTGTGGTTTACCCTCCACGACACGGTGACGTTGCTGTTTCGCTGATTGTGGACACGGTTGGGGTGAGGTGTGATGCGCACGAGCCTGTTTGCAGCTAGCTTTACGACAGCCCGCGAGGCGAGCTGACACGCGGTAGGGATGGTACCGCACGCTGCGGATAGCGGCACGAGTCACCGCAACACA
>JBFIZG010000302.1:0-4774 GCA_041604955.1 Gemmatimonadales bacterium
GCTCGACGACCTGTACGAGGCCGGCGGGGCGCCATGGTTGGTTTGGGAGCGTGGCACCCGAAAGATGGATCCGTCCATTGCCGACCACGAGCCTCGCCCGCGACGCTCCGCGTAGTACGACATGCTGTCATCGGGCTTCGGCCACGTCAGAACCGTTCTCTGCATCGGCGCGCACCCGGATGATATCGAGATAGGGTGCGGCGGGACGTTGCTGCGTCTCTTGGAAGAACAACCGGACGTCGCGGTGCACTGGATCGTCCTGAGCGGCGATGAAACCCGCGCAGCCGAAGCTAAGGCGAGCGCGCGAGCGTTTCTGGACGGGGCCTATTCCGCATCCATCGTCCTGGAGACGTTTCGTGATGCGCTTTTCCCATACGACGGTGAGGCGATCAAGTCTGTGCTCCGGCGGATCAGCGAGGATGTCGCGCCCGACGTGATTTTCACACACCGCCGCGACGATCTCCATCAAGACCATCGGCTGGTTGCCGAGTTTACCTGGAACGTGTTTCGAGACCATCTCATCGTCGAGTACGAAATACCGAAATACGAGGGCGACCTGGGTCACCCCAACCTCTACGTATCGCTCGATGAAGACGTGTGCCGCCGCAAGGTCGATATGATTGTCGGGTCGTTCCGCTCGCAGGCGTCGAAGCCTTGGTTTTCGGCTGACACATTTTGGGGACTGCTCCGGATTCGCGGCGTCGAATGCAACTCACCGAGCCGTTTCGCCGAGGGACTGTATTGCCGGAAAGTCGTGCTATGAATGCAGCGGTGGTTGGTGCAAGGTCGGGCGTCGGATTCCGAGCCGCTGCAACATGATGTTCCACACGAAGAGCGGGTTGTTGAGGAGGTAACGCGGGCCAAGGCGACGGGGCTCCGACGACAGCCGAAAGAGCCACTCCATTCCGCTCCGCTGCATCCAGCGCGGAGCTTGTTTCTTCAAACCGGCATGAAAATCGAATGCCGCGCCGACACCAATCAGGACCGGTGCCGTCACGCGACCCACATGCGCTGACATCCACCGCTCCTGTTTTGGCGTGCTGAGACCGACCCACACGACATCGGCGTCAGCGACGTTGATGCGGCGGGTGATCTCGCGAGTCTCTGCGGGGCTCGGCGGCCCGAACGGCGGACAGTACGTCCCCGCAACCACCATCCGCGGAAAGCGAGCTGCGAGGCGGGCCGCAAGGCGGTCGGCAACACCTGGGCCTCCGCCGTAGAAGAAGTGCCGATACGGGCGGGAGGATGCCGCACCACATACGGCCAGCAGCAGGTCAGGGCCGTACACGCGCTCGGCGTGCTCGAAACCACTGAGCCGGTTGAGCCACACCAAGGGCATCCCGTCCGGTGTGACGAGACCGGCATTGTTGTGGATGTGTCGTAGCCCCGCGTCCCGTTGGCTCTCCATCACGCCGTGGACGCCCGTCACGCAGACGTAGTGTGGATCACGCCGCACGATCCACCGGTCGATCGTTCTGACGGCGTCGGCCATGGTGATCTGACTGACGCCGACTCCCAGAACGTTGGTGCGGCGCGCGGCATGGTCTTCGGCGGCGAGTGTTTGTGCGTGCAAGCACTCGCCGCCGATTGGCGCGCCGGGAGGGGCGAGAGTTGTCATGCGGCTGCGGTGTCCGCCGCGGGGTGGTCGCGCAAGTCCGCTCGGACTTGCTGCTCGATCCATCGATAGGTTCGCGCGAGCCCATCTTCGAGACTGACTTCGGGGGCCCACTGGAGCACGTCGTTCAGCCGAGTGTTGTCCGAGTTCCGACCGCGAACGCCCTCTGGTCCTGCGATGTGCGTCTTCGCGATGTCGACATCTGCAATGTTAGCGATGATGTCGGCGAGCTCGTTGATCGACACCATCCGATCTTGTCCGAGGTTCAGCGGCTCTGCGTAGTCGGAACGCATGAGTCGGTAGATCCCACTGACGCAGTCGTCGATGTAGCAGAATGAGCGGGTCTGCTCTCCGTCACCCCAAATCTCGATCTCCGCCGGTCCCGTCAACTTGGCATAGGCGATTTTGCGACACAATGCGGCGGGGGCCTTCTCCCGACCACCGTCCCAGGTGCCGAGCGGACCGTAAATGTTGTGAAAACGCACGATGCGCGTTTCCATAGCAAAGTCTTCACGATAGTGCGTGCAAAGACGCTCCGTCACGAGCTTTTCCCAGCCGTACGCATCCTGCGGTTCAGCCGGATAGGCGTGCTCTTCCTTCAACGGCACCACGTTTGTCTCGGTTTGTCGGTATTCGGGATAGATACACGCCGAGGATGAGTAGAGGTATCGTTTGACACCCTGTTGGCGTGCGGCCTCGAGGGTGTGCGTACTGATCAGAATGTTGTTGTGGAGTATTTGGGCGTGGTGTGAGGAGATGAATCCCATACCACCCATGTCCGCCGCGAGGGCGTATACTTCCTCGACGCCTTCACAGGCTTCCAGACAATTCTCCCAACGGCGTAAGTCCGCGACGTGGAAGTCGTCGGCATCGGACTCAGCAAACTCCGGATGCTTCAGGTCAACACCACGGACCCAATACCCCTTCTTCTTGAGAAACGAGACCAGGTGATGGCCGATGAAGCCTCCGGCACCCGTTACAAGAACCCTAGTCTTGCGCATCGACTTACGTCTCCTTCGAGGTGAAAGCGTGATGTGCGGGATACGTTGAACCCGTATCGCCGGTGGGGATGTCAAGAACTCGAGACTGCCACGCGCTATGCGGTACGCCGTTGTCGGAACGCTCAGGACGGAGTCGTCCAACACCAATCCCGGTGGCGCCTGTGCGCGATGTCGGGACCAGCGTCGGCGCCGCGGTGGGCTCTGATGCGCGCCGCGACCGTCCACCGAACTTGTCTACGAGTGTGGCACCGGCCATCCAGGCCTTCTTTGCGACGACTTCGAGCGTGAAGAACAGCGTTTCCAAGAGGATGAGTGTGTCGAATGCCAGCGACTGGTGCCGGATATAGTGCAAATCGTACTCGAGGTTCACGTGAATGGCATCGATGCGATCCGCACTCAGTTGCCAGAGCCCGGTAATGTCCGGCTTGGCCCAGAGCCGTTGCCGTTCGAGTGATGTGTACTTATCGACGATGAACGGCATTTCCGGGCGTGGACCCACGAGGCTCATGTCACCCCGGAGCACATTGAGGAGCTGTGGCAGCTCGTCGAGCCCAGCCGTGCGGAGCGCGCGCCCGATCGTCGTGATACGGGGGTCGCGGTCGTCCGTTGGCGAGGTCGCGTAGGGAGCCGCATCAGGCTGCATGGTGCGGAACTTCAAAATGTCGAACGATTCTCCCCCGAGACCGACCCGCTGTTGTTTGAAAAAGATCGGGCCCGGCCCCGAGAGCCGGATCAACACCGCCGCAACGAGCCACAGCGGAGCCGTCAGTACTAGGAGCGCGGCTGCAACGGTAAGATCCATCACGCGTTTGGCGAGGAAATAGAGCGGGCGCGCCGGCACGACGTGCGGACGGAGCACGGGTATGGCGCTCAAATCCTGTACGGACAATTGATCCACGCGAATGTCACCGAGTTGCGGGACGAAGGCCACCTGAAGCCCGCTCTCCTGCGCGAGATCGAGAATTTCGGGGAATCGGTCCGAACTGCAGGCTTCCGCCGTCACGAACAGTTCGTCGGGACTGTGCTCGTGGACGAGACCTCTGAGGTCGCTCAGTCGCCCGAGCACAGGCGCGCAAAACACGGTCCGGTCGGTTTGAGTGATGCGACACTCGATCATCCGGCCCCGTGCGCTGGAGTCATCGATGAAACCAACGACCGTCATGCCGACATGGGGTGACTGCACGATCTTCTTCATCAACAGCCTGCCGGCCTCGCCGCATCCGTAAATGAGCACCCGGCGTCCCAGCCGTCCGGACACTTGGAGCGTTCGTTGAAGTGCCGCCAGAACTCGGCGCTCCAGCAGCGTGATGAGCAAGGCGATGGCCAACCCGCCGGCAATGATGATGCGCGAATACTTTCCGTTAACGACAAACAACACCGAGAAGAAGAACGCAGCTGTGAGCAAATGGCCCTTCACCGCGACTCGGAACTCCCAGAGATTCAGAACGTTTGCCCGCTCACGGTACGAACCGAGGTACCAAAAGATCACCACGGAGATGACACCGACGACCAGCGCAAGCGTGAGATAGAGCGAGCGGCTCGGGATAGGTCGATCGATGATGCCAAGTACGATGAGCTGTGTATACAGATGGTAGCTGATCGCGAATGCCGTAAACACCGCAAGAATGTCAGCCGCGGCACGAACGAAATTGAGGAGCCCTGCGGCGGAAGGCGTGGTTCGCCGCACGTCGAGCCCCGGTCGGCGCATCGTCGAATGATATGGCGCTGCCATGGTGTCTGTGCTCGCCCGCTACCGGAAGATGGCTTGCGTGACGATCAGCGTGGCCGCTGATAAGAATCCACCCACGAGTACCCTGCTGTTTCGCGACGCCCAGCTGCGCTGGGGCACAAAGATCTGGTCGCCCGATTGGATATGTTCGCCGATGAAGCTGATCTGTTCCAGGTTGGCGCGGCGCTTCTTGTTACCGCGTATCAGCTCAATGGCGCTCAACTTTCCGTCGGTGGTAGCGCCCCCGGCAAGCGCGAGCGCGTCGCTCAGATTCATCGTCGGGTTGATGTGGTAAATGCCAGGGTTGTTGACTGAACCGAGAATCCTGACACGCCGCAGTAAGGTGATGTTCACCTGCTGATTGTTGAGATGCGCGTCGTAATCATCGGTCAGTTGGTCGATCAGGTCGGTGGGCGTCGAGGAGCTGAC
>JBFIZG010000303.1:0-4773 GCA_041604955.1 Gemmatimonadales bacterium
CAATGGCCTCCAAAGCGACGGCGCCTGAGAGGCCAAAGTTGACGGTGAGGGTCTGGCCCCCGAATACCCGGGCCCCCTGCACCTCGGCTGGCTGAAAGCCGATAAACTGTGCTCGGAGGTTGTACGTCCCAGATGGGACATTATTGATGAAGTAGTACCCGCTCTCGTTGGTCACCGCCGCAAACGCCGTCCCTACGATCAACACCTGTGCGCCAGCGACCGGCTGACCTGTCGGGTCCGACACCGTGCCTTCGATCTTGCCAGCCGTTTGCTGCGCCGAGAGATCGGACGCGGCAAACAGCATCACCGCAGCCGCAAAAAGGCCCAGCACCGATCTGAAGGTTCTACGATACTGACTCATAGACTCGTCCTCCAACTAGAGGAAATCCTGCGGGAAATGACGACCTAATTCACTGATACCGGGAAATCCGTTTGAAATGGAACAATCGCACTTCCACCCGCCGACGTGTGGGGGCACGACGGAAGATGGTTCAACTTGAGTCCGGGTGGCTGAACTCTCGCTGAACAATCTGTGAACTCTTTGTAATGAACTGGCTGCTTCCGTGGCTAACAAAAAAGGATCTTGCCTTCCCCTCCGGCTGTGGTCACAAAGTCCCCGGGGCAAATCCCGACCTGATCGCAATCTAGACGAGCGATCCAAAACGTGTCAAGCATTCCACGTGTCGATAACGGGCAGCAGTACGGGGCGGTCGTTACTACGAGGCGAGTCCAATTTTGGAACGGTCATGCCCGACCGTTCTAGGTCGCGCGCACCAAGTCCTTCTGGATCTCGGCCGGGGTAACTTCTGATCCCGCAACAGATAGCATCACGTTGACCTCGCTCCGAACCCCAAACTCACCGGGCAGATAGACACCCGGTTCGACCGAGAACGCCACCCCCGGAATCAACTGACGCGTGTCATGGGTCTCGAAGTTGTCGAGATGCGGACCCGAACCGTGGAGTTCCTTGTCGATCGAGTGCCCCGTCCGGTGGCCAAAGTGCTCGCCAAATCCCCGCGCCTCGAGAAGACCCCGAGCGGCGTCATCCAGATCCGCTCCGGTAACCGGGTCGCCCGTCTTGTGCGCCGCGTTCAACCGCGAGAGCACCGCGTCTCGCGCATCGCGTACGGCCTCCCACACCTCGGTCACCCGCGCCGGAATCGCACTCCCGGAAAACCCCATCCACGTCTGATCGGCCCAGGCACGCACGTCCTTCGTCCGGGCCCAGAGGTCGAGCAAGATCACCATGTCAGACTCCAGCGTCACTGCTCGATGCTCGCTCGGTTCGTGGTGGGCGTTGGACCCGCTTACCCCAAACGCCACGATGGGCGGCGAGTCCGTCGTGAACCCGGCTCGCTCGATAGCAGCCAAGACCTGACGCTGTAGCTCGAACTCGGTGATCGACGACTCGACCCTGACGACCTCGTTCAGGGTTGTCCGAGCGATATCCGCCAAGGCCTCCGCCACCTTTCGGTGCTGAGCCCGTTCGGCCTCCGACCACTGCGCCGCGAACTGGCTCACCAGTTGATCCGAGGGAACGACGTCGGCGCCGAGTCGCGTGACCAACTGCACCACACCCGCGGGAACGCGGTCGAGGTAGGGCACGGCATCGTCCGGAGACGTTTCCATGGCAACCCGCCGGCCGGCAATCACGCCCTCCAGCGCGCGATGCAGATCCTGCCACGTGTTGTATCGGACGACGCCGTCTATCGAGGGCGCCAAATGGGCATCGAGCGTGTGAACGAGAATGGTCGGGTCACCGGTCTTTGGCAGCCAGACAAAGAGTCGTCGGGTGAATCCCAAGCCGGACCCCGGGTCAACGACCCGTTGCGCAATGGGGTTCGTCCCGTGAAAGTCGAACAGCAACCATCCATCGACCCCCATGCCCTCCAGCGATTGCCGCAGCTCGCCCAAGTCGATCCGTCCGAGACGTTCCACGATCAGGCATCCTCCCCCGGTTGGGTTTCCCACCGGCATTCCTCGCCACCGCGCGCACGGCACACGGTATGGGTCAATTCGTCGTCCATCCCCGCCAACGACCGCAGCAACTGCGAGACGCCCGCGCCATACATTGCGCAAGCGCTGCCCTCCGGCTCCGCCTCGACCGATGGCGGAGAGCCGACCGCCGTCACCCACCCGGCATCATCACGCGTTGCGGCGATACCAAAGATGCGCTGCGACAATCCCCGGGCGAGGCGGAACCCCAACCGATGACGCGCTCGCTTCGGTAAGGCGCCACAGACGCTCCGCGTCGCAACCGACAAACGGCGAACGGCGTGACGTGCCGCGCGACGACCGGCGTCGCTAAACACCAAACCAGAATCGTTCCGCCGGGCGACCAGCCTCAAAAGCTGTATGACCTCTTCGACTTGAACACTCCCGCCGTCCGCAACCGAACGTGTGTACCGTTCGATCTGTCCTTGCACCGTTCGGCTCGCGCCGAGACGCTTGGGGACGAAATCCTGTGACAGTTCCTCGAGCACCACCGATGACGGCCGGTCGAGCGAACGCACGGCTTCGAGTACCGCCAGCGGAATAATTGGGTTGATGAGCGTCTGAGGTCTGCTGTCTACGTGCACGGGTATCGGTCGTTCGAAGATGGGCGGCAAGTTAGCGGCGCCGAGGACCGTCAGCTAGTGGGCGTTGCATACTCGCTGACTCAGGGCGATTGTTTTTTGCACTGGCGGTGTGGTACGAACCCATTTTTCCGTGGCTGGCGTGTGAAACAAGGACGAATCGCGGCGAAG
This sequence comes from Gemmatimonadales bacterium, assembly GCA_041604955.1. Taxonomy (GTDB): domain Bacteria; phylum Gemmatimonadota; class Gemmatimonadetes; order Gemmatimonadales; family GWC2-71-9; genus JBFHWR01. The sequence continues at coordinate 2,748 of JBFIZG010000303.1, forward strand.
TCGGAGGATGAACGACGCGAGTTCGAAGTCGAGGCTCTCCCACACCTCGACACTGTGTACCGCGTCGCCCTTCGCCTGGCTGGTAGCGAGGACCAAGCGGACGACCTGGTACAGGAAACGATGCTGCGCGCCTATCGGTCCTGGCACCAGTTCACGAGCGGCACGAACGTCCGCGCATGGCTCCTTACCATTCTCCGTCACACGTTCATTAACGAATATCGAAAGACCCGACGCGCCGGCGTCACCCTCGAGGTGAGCGAGGTCGAGGAGTTTCGTGTCTTAGGCGACGTGCAGGATGTCGACCCCGAAGGACGGTTCTTCGATCAGATTATCGACGAGGAGGTGTTGCGGGCGATCGACGCGCTTCCGGAGGAGTTTCGCGAAGCGCTCGTGTTGAGCGATGTCGAAGACCTCTCATACGCCGAGATCGCCAAAGTCCTGAATGTGCCGATCGGAACCGTCAAGTCACGACTGTTTCGCGCCCGCCAGGCGCTCCAACGACAGCTCTACGAGTACGCGGTGGAGATGGGTTATATCAAGGTCGAGCCGAAGTGAACCCAGCTCTCGCGGGCTCCTTGGCAGTGGCGGTGGCGATCACCGGGTATGGCATTGGCTGGTTGACCGTCGGCGGCGCGGTTGCCGGCGCCGTGGTGGGCGGGGTGGTGCTCGCCGGTGGTGGGTACGTCGGCGGGAGTCTTGTCGCGCTGTTCTTTGTTTCCGGCAGCCTCTTGACGCGGTTCTCCTCCGGCAAACGCCCGGCCCGAAGCGGGCGGCAGGTATTCGCGAACGGAACGTGCGCTGCGATTGGGGCGGCGCTCGCGCCGACGACCGAGGCGGGATGGCCGCTCCTCGCCGGCGCGCTCACGGCGGCTCAGGCCGACACCTGGTCGACCGAGATCGGGAGGTTTTCCCGAGGGGCAACGCGACTGATCACCACTCGCGCCGTGGTCGAGCCGGGGACCTCAGGTGGCGTGACCGTCCGCGGGACCGTGGGCGGGGTCGTCGGAGCGGGTGTCATGGCCGGTCTCACCGCCCTGCTCGGGGTGGATTCCGAAGCGGCGGCGGCAGCCGGTCTAGGTGGGGTGGTTGGCTTCGTCATCGATTCGCTGCTGGGCGCAACGCTTCAGGCCAAGTACCAGTGCGAGGGCTGCGGGGCGGACACGGAGTTCAAACAGCATTCATGTGGCGCCAGCACGAGAGCGGTCAGAGGATGGCGTTGGCTGGACAACGACGGCGTGAACTTCGTCGCCGTAGGCGTTGGCGGTGTCGTCGCGCTCCTACTATGGTTGGTTACTCGCTAGAGAACGGTGTGCCAGATTCAAGGACACCTGACACCTGACACCTGATACCTGACACCTGACACCTGACCCCTGATGCCATGGCTCCCAAAACTGAAATGAAATCTGCGTCAGCCAGCGAGTTTCGTGAGCTCATGGGCCGGTTCGCCTCGGGCGTGACTGTCGTGACCGCAGTCGATTCTGAGGGCAACCCCGCAGGTATGACGGCCAGCGCTGTCGCGGCAGCGTCACTCCACCCGCCGCTCCTGCTCGTATGTATCAACCACGATGATCCGTTTCATGCGGTCATCACGTCAGCAAAGACATTCGCGATCAATGTGTTGGCCGACGACCAGGAAGCGATTTCGCGGTTCTTTGCGGGCGAAGCGGCGGAGCGCTTCGAACACGTGCTCTACCGCGAGGGTCCTGAAGCCAGGCGTGCTCACCAACACCATGGCCACCGGCGCCTACCGCGGCGCGGGCCGGCCCGAGGGCAACTACCTGATCGAGCGCCTGGTGGAGAAGGCCGGGCGCGAAATGGGCATCGACCCGGTCGAGATCCGCCGGCGCAACCTGCTCAAGCCCGGCGATCTGCCGCACACCACCTACGCGGGCGAGGTCTACGACTCGGGCGACTTCCCGAAGGTCCTCGACGGACTGCTGAAAGTCGCGGACTGGAAGGGCTACGACGCGCGTGCCGCGCAATCGAAGAAGCGGGGCAAGCTGCGCGGGCGCGGGCTCGCGGCCTA
>JBFIZG010000304.1:0-4773 GCA_041604955.1 Gemmatimonadales bacterium
AACGCGGCCGAACGCATCCGGTCGCTGCTGCCGCACGCTCGTCTCATCGCAAGTCTCCGGAATCCGGTGGACCGCGCCTATTCCGGCTATCTGATGCAGATCCGAAAAGGCAACGAAGATCGGTCCATCGAGAACGCTTTTCACCCCGACGACATCTACGTCGAGGGGGGCTTCTATTACAAGCGTCTGCGTCGCTATTACGATCGCTTCGATCCAGCGCAGATCAAGATTTGCCTGTTCGACGAGTTCAAGGACGATCCCGGCGCCGTATTACGTTCGATCTTCGAATTCCTCGAAGTGGATCCGTCGTTTGAACCGGATCTGACGAAGCAATACAATGTCGGAGGATACCCACGGAGCCGCTGGCTTTCTCGCACGCTGCACCACCCCATCCTCACCGAAATGCTCCGGCCTCTCGCACCCAAGGGCCTTCGGCAGTTCGCGCGCCGGATGCGAGCACGGAACCTCGCCAAGGCGGATCCGATGCCTCGGGAACTCCGCGATCGTCTCCTAGAACTCTATCGCAGCGACATCGACCAGGTGCAGGATCTCATCGGCCGCGATCTCTCGCACTGGCTCGAAGCCGCTCCGGTCACCGCTACCTAAGACTACGCGCCCGTGTCGGGCCAGAGGAGCTTGGCCGTCCGATCCACGAGGAGCGGTACGGTGAAGTTCTCTTCGATGCGACGCCGACACGCCTCGCGACGCTCGGGCGTCAACGTCGCGATGGAGCGTCGAATCGCGGCGGCAAGCGCATCCGCGTCTCGCGGGGGTACGACCATCCCGGTGCCGTCGACGATGCGAGCGGAATCACCCACCGGCGTCACCACGCAGGGGACGCCACTCGCCATCGCTTCACCGATCGTGTTCGAGAACCCTTCTCCAAAATCTGAAGCGGAACACGCGACGTCGAACGCGTTCTGGACGCGCTCCATGTCCATGCGAGCGCCGATCCACATCACTTTGCCTTCGAGACCCAGCTCCGCGCTCAACGCGTGGAGCGACCGCGTATAGCTCTCCGACCCTGTTCCGACACAAGCGAAGCGCACGTTGGGCATTTGCTTTGACAAGATCGACGCCGCCTTCAAGAACGTCGCGTGACCCTTCATCGGGTCGAGGCGCGCGACGAGCCCTACTAGCGATTGATCGTCTCCGACCCCCCATTCTTGGCGGATCGCGCGACGTGCCGCCGAATCGGGCCGAAACCGTTCGATATCGATCCCGTTCGGCACGACCGCGAGCGTTCGGGCCGGATACCCGTGCTGCCGATGATCTTCCGCACCGGACCACGAGTTGGCAATGATCAGGTCCGCAAATGGCGAGAGCCAACAGTTGGCGCGAAAGCTGACCCGTTCGAACCAGTTGTACTTCGAGAAGTCGGTGGTGGAGGCGCGCACGCCCCACACGGCGCGTGTCCCGCGCAGGAACGGTTTGAACGCCACGGTGATCGCGTTCGGGCCCCATAAATACCCGTGTAACACCCCCGGTCGCTCTCGACGAACGAACCGAAGCAGGCGCCACCCAAACCCGATGAGATCCCAGCGCGATCGCTTGCCGATCGTAACCACACGGACACCGCTTTGCTCCAGCTCCGGTTGTAAGGCTGAGTTCTCGTAAAACACCACGACGGTCACTTTGCGGCCTTGTTCGTGAAGACCCTTGGCAAGCGCCACGAGTTGTCGCTGCGCGCCACCCAGATCCAGGTCACGCGTGAGAAAAACGATCGACCGGTTTTGGGTCGCCGGGGCCTGCGCGCCCGGGTTCGACGGGTCGGCGCCGGTTGAATTCACCAACTCGGCGGAGGTTCCACTCATTGGTTGCGCCACTCCTTCCGGATGACCTGATCGAGCACGCTCTCCCACTGGGACATGATACGATCGATGTTGAACCGGTCGATGACGTCGCCGGCCCGAGCACCCATGCGGCGGCGGTCTGGCTCACTCGACATCAGACGGTCCATCTGTCGAGCCAACGCCTCCGGATCTTCCGGTGCAACGAGCACGCCATCCACATCGTCGGTGACGATCTCGGACGGTCCGGTGGGACAGTCAGTGGAAATCACCGCGCACTGGCACGCCATCGCCTCCAGCAGGACGTTGGGGAACCCCTCGTAGCGGGAGGACAACACGAAGAGCCCGGCCTCGAGCAGGTGTCGTTCCGGTTCATCGACGACGCCGGGAAATTCCACACGGCCGGCCGGCAGCATCTCAGCTGCCATGTTCTTGAGCTTCGCTTCTTCATCGCCTTTCCCGCGATCACCAGCGTCCACGAAAGGTGGCGGGCAGCCACCTGCGCAAAAGCGTCGATGAGGACGTCGAACCCCTTTTGCGGATGGAGCTTCCCCATCGCCAGCACGACGGGCCGGCGCGACGTGTGTTCGTGTCCGCGGAGCCGTGCGAACCGTTCGCTGATCGGGTTCGGAATGACGACGGCCTTTTTGGGATCGGTGATCCGATCCGCCCACTCCTTGCCGACCTCGGTCTGAACCACGAGAGCCGCCGCGCGCGGATAGGACAGCCGTCGAAGCACCCGCCACGGATACCCCATCGTGATTTGCCACGGGTTGTTGCGTTCCGACACGACCACGGGTATGCCCAATCCCCTGGCGGCGAAGATCGTCAGCACATTCACGGTGTTGAGAAAACTGATGACGACGTCGGCGCGGCTTTGCCTGATGGTCTCGCGAAGCTCGCGAACCCGTTCCCAATTATGCGAAACGGCCTGGCGCAACGAGCGCGAGTCCTTGAGCAGCTCCAGGGCAACACGATGAGTGCCGGGACGGAGTGGGAAGAAATCCGATTCCCGATCACTCAACGTCACGAACGTGACGTCATGGTCGCGGGCGACCCAATAATCCGTCATGGTTGCCATCACGCGTTGCGCACCGCCGGCGGTCAGGCTCGCCGTTACACAGCAAATCCGGAGCGGTTCGGGCATGATGCTATTGCTCGTGCCGCCACGCTTGGAACATCAGGACGTTCCAGAGCATGTTCTTCCAATTGCACGCCCCAGACTGATGCTCCGACCATCGCTGGAGGATGGGCGCGGGCTCGAAGAAGCCGTCGTCGCGCAACACGTTCTCGTCGAGCAGGTTGGCTGCCCAGTCCTTCAGCGGACCGCGAAGCCATTCGTCGATCGGGACGCTGAACCCTCGCTTCGGACGTTCGATTAGCGAGCGCGGCACGTACCGGTCCAGGAGATTTCGCAGTATCCATTTGCCCCGGTCGCCGCGGACCCGCATCGACTGGGGGACGCGCCATGCGAACTCGACCACGTCGTGGTCGAGAAACGGCGCTCGCGACTCGAGGCTCACCGCCATGCTCGCCCGATCGACCTTGACCATGATGTCATCCGGCAAGTAGCTCACCATGTCCAAGTACATCATGCGCGGAACGAGCCCTTCGACGGCAGCCCACCGTGACGGGTCGGTGAACGACGTGTCGGGCTCCACCCCACCGATCGTCACCTCGCCGGGATGGGTCCAATGCGAGACCGAGTTGTGATACAGCCCTTCAAACGTGTCCAAGGCCAGGATGTCACCGAGCCACTGAATACGGTGCCGAGTCATCGGATCACGCAGCCGCCCCGGTGCCATGCGCTGCAGGCGTTTTACCAGTCCATTCCCGTCTCGGGACGTGGCTACACGAATACCCCGCGCCATCGCTCGTCGAACGGGACGCGGAACGGACGAGAGTTTGTTCCAGAGACGCCGGTTGGCGAAGTAACGGTCGTACCCTCCGAACAGCTCGTCGCCGCCATCTCCCGATAGGCTGACCGTTACGCGCCGGCGCGCGAGTTCCGACACGAGGGCTGTCGGGATCTGCGAAGAGTCGGCAAACGGTTCATCGTAGATGGCCGGGAGCCGGGGAATGACCTTCAAGGCCTCCTCGGGCGTGACATAGAGTTCCGTGTGGTCCGTGCCCAGGTGTTCGGCAACGGCTTTGGCGTGATGCGCCTCGTTATACACGTTCTCACGAAACCCGATCGTAAACGTCTGAACCGGACGACTGCTCTCCGCTTGCATCAGGGCGACGATCAGCGAGGAGTCGATTCCGCCGGACAAAAACGCGCCCAGCGGCACGTCCGCCACCATTTCTCGCCGGATCGTCCGCCGGAGCAGCCGGTCGAGTTCGTCGGTCAGATCCTCGTCCGTTTCGTTTGCGGGATTCGTCGTGCCCGCGGTGGCAATGTCTCGCGGTGACCAATACGGTACCGTAGTCGGCGGCGTGCCGGGTCGACCCGTCGGAAAGCTGACGATCGACGCGGGCGGGACCTTGCGTATTCCTTTATAGATGGAATAGGGCGCCGGCACGTAGCCGTGGCGGAGGAACAGCGCGAGCGCGCCCCGATCGATCTCACCCCGCCAATCCGGATGGCGCCCGAGTGCCTTCAATTCCGAGCCAAACAGCAGGGTTTGGCCGCCCCAACCATAGTACAGTGGCTTTTCACCCAGCCGATCGCGCACGAGGTGCAGGTGTCGCGTTTCCCGGTCGTAGACGGCGAAGGCAAACATCCCTGCGAAGCGGCGCACAGCCTCGGTGAGGCCCCAGTGGTCCATCGCCGCCAACATCACTTCGGTGTCTGAGTGGCCGCGGAACTGCGTGCGGAGTGCTTCGAGCTCGCGTCGAAGTTCGGGAAAGTTGTAGATCTCTCCGTTGAACACGATCACGTACCGACCGCTCGACGACGTCATCGGCTGGTGCCCGTGGACCGACAAATCGATGATCGAGAGGCGCCGGTGTCCCAGGACGATTCCCGACTCGCCGTCCGACC
>JBFIZG010000305.1:0-4772 GCA_041604955.1 Gemmatimonadales bacterium
GTTGAACGTTGAGCGTTGAACGTTGAGCGTTGAACGTTGAGCGTTGAACGTTGAACGTTGAACGTTGAACGTTTTCTACCCGTCCCGCGCCAACCGGATGCCAGAGAACTGCCAGCGCGCATCCGGGTGGAAGAAGTTCCGGTACGTAAGGCGGATGTGGGACCGCGGGGTCGCGCACGATCCCCCGCGGAGCACCATCTGACCCGACATGAACTTGGCGTTGTATTCGCCGAGCGCGCCTTCGGGTGCGCGAAACCCCGGATACGCCGTATAGGGACTCTGGGTCCACTCCCACACGTCGCCAAACAGCTGCTCCGGCTCGTCGCCGGAACTTGCACGCACCGGCGGAACCGGATGGAAGTACCCGTCCTCGACGAAATGGCCGGCGGCAGGCAGTGTGATCGCGGCCGTCTCCCATTCGGCCTCGGTTGGGAGACGTGCTCCCGCCCAGCGTGCATACGCGTCCGCCTCGTAGTAGCTGACGTGACATATCGGGTGTGACGCGTCTACCTCTTTCAGCCCCGCAAGCGTATAAACCATCCACTGTCCGTCGCGCTTGATCCAGTAGTCCGGCGCGTTCCACCCCGCTTCTGACGCCGTGTTGAAGCCGGCGGATAACCACCACTCGGGGCGGCGGTAGCCACCGTCTTCCATGAACTCGATGAACTCCCCGCAGGTCACCAGCCTGGAGGCGAGTTGATACCGCTGGACAAACGTGCGGTGTCGTGGCCGTTCGTTGTCGTACGCGAACCCATCACCTTCGAAGCCGATCTCCACCAGGCCTTCGGGGTGTTCGTACCACCGCATCGCCGGCACGGTACGCGTGGGAAAATCGACCACGCGGTAGACGGGGTGGAGCGGATTCAGCGAGAAAAGGTGTTTCAGATCTGTGACGATCAACTCTTGGTGCTGCTGTTCGTGGTGGAGCCCGACTTCGATAACCGAGATGGGGACGGCACTCCCGTCGTTGGAGTGCTCGAGCAGCTCCATCATGTGGTCGTCGACATGGGATCGATACGCTCTCACTTCCTCAACCGTTGGCCGCGTGAGCATTCCGCGTTGTGGGCGCGGGAATTGTTTGCCGAGCGTGTTGTAATACGAGTTGAACAAGTAGTCGAACCGCTCGTCGAGGGACACGTAACCCGGCAGCGCCGGTTTGAGCACCATGGTCTCGAAGAACCAGCTGGTATGGGCGAGGTGCCAACGTGTAGGACTCGCGTCCGGCATGGATTGAACGACATGGTCCTCGATGGTCAACGGCTCACACAAACGTTCGCTGGCCTGCCGAACGTCTCGATATTGGGCCGCCAACGCCGCCAGCGATGGATCGGCCAACGTAGCGCTACTCGTCATGTTGCATCCCGTTGCAAGAGCAATACACCAAACCATTCCTTTTCGTCGGAAAAGACGCGCCGGGACGTGAGACCGAAGGCGCGAAGATATTCTATCAGGTTTTCCAACACGAACTTCCGGCTGATTTCCGACATCACCATCTCACCAGCGCCGATCGTGAACGTCTGATCGAGCGGTTCCAAGTAGATATCTTGGTCGCTCAAGAACTTGACGAACGTCTCGATACGCTGCCACTCGACATTGTACCGTGAGACATGTTCGATCTCATCGAGGTCGACGGTCGCCCCCAGGTCGCGATTGATCCGAGCGACGAGGTTCTTCGTAAACCGCGCGGTCACGCCGGCCTTGTCGTTGTACGCCGCTTCCAGCAGTTCGACGTCCTTGACGAGATCGGCGCCGAGCAGCACGAAATCCCCGGGTGACAGGCTCTCGGACAGGTCCGTCCAAAAGAGCAGCGACTCGTCGCGGTTCAGGTTTCCGACCGTGCTCCCCAAGAACAGCACCATGCATGGACTGTGATTCCGAAATAGCGGAAACGCCGCTTCGTAGCGGCCGACGATACCGGAGGGGTCGATATCGGGATGACGTCGTCGAATGTCGGCGGCGGCGCTTCTGAGCGCGGTCTCGCTCACGTCAACCGGTACGTATCGAAGCGATTCCCCGTTTGCCGTGTACGCACGCAGGAGATGATCGGTCTTGACCGAGCTGCCCGAACCCAGCTCGATGAGTGTTACCCGACCCGTGAGCTCGCGTATCTCCGCCGCATGTTGTGCGAGGATCGCGTTCTCGGTTCGCGTGAGATAGTACTCTGGCTGCCGGGTGATCTCGTCGAACAACGCGCTCCCGGTCGAATCGTACAGGTACTGGCACTGCAGCCAGCGGGGCGTGTCGCTCAACCCGCGTGCCACCGACCGCGCAAACTCCAGCAGTGTATCCTGGTCCGCGGGATCGAGCACGACGGTGTGGAGATCAGAAGTGTGCTTGGAAATGGCTACCGGCCCTGTGGAATGGCGGAGTAGACCACGTCCCGGGGTACATCAAGACGCAGAAAACGGGAACACGAACCTATGCGATAGTACCCGAGTCGGCAACCCGCGTTCCCGCATGCAACGCCGAGGGGCCCGGCAACGTAACCCAATAGAAGATCTGCACGCGGCGGCGGCTTTTCGCAGCCAGAATCGCTATTTTCCCCCGCCGCGGCGTCTGTGCCCTCTCGAGGACGCGGCAATCAACGGAGCGAATCGAGGACTCATGAGAAATCGATGGTTAACGGTACTGTTGCTCGGCATCTCGACGGCCGCCGCGGCCCACGCGCAAGATCCCACTCCCACCGGCGGTTCCGAACAAGCCCTCAGGGTCTTCCTCGATTGTAGACGATGCGACTTCGACCACTTCCGACGGGAAGCCGCATTCGTGAACTACGTGCGGGACCGGCGAGACGCACAGGTGCACGTGTTGGTGACGTCGCAGCAAACCGGCGGTGGTGGGCGCGCCTACACTTTCGATTTCATCGGTCTCGACGAGTTCGCGGGAAGAGTGGACACCCTCGTCTATCGATCCCGGCAAACCGACATCGAGGACGAGGTCCGTGACGGTCTGCTCCGGACCTTTACGCTAGGATTGATGCCGTTCGTCGCGGGGACCCCACTCGCCAACAGAATTTCGATTTCGTACGAGTCGGCCGAGCAGGGAGAGATGCAGCAGCGGCCCGCGGACGATCCGTGGAATCTGTGGGTCTTCAGAATCGGCGGAAATGGGAGAGTGAGGGGAGAGAGCAGTGAACGATCGTATTCTGTTGGTGGATCGGTGTCGGCCCGCCGTACAACCGAAGACTGGCGTATCGAGCTTGCCAGCAACGGGCGTTACAACGAAGACCGGTTCGAGCTCGACTCGTCGGAGACCTTCGTCAGCACCTCCAAGAATTTCAACGCCGAATTCGGCATCGCGCGAAGTTTGGGCCAACACTGGGCGTTTGGAACACAGATCAACGTCAATAGCTCCACCAGGTTCAATCGGGACCTGGCCGTGAGTGCCGGCCCGGCCATCGAATTCAGCATCTTCCCCTACATGGAATCGACACGGCGCCAGGTGACACTGTTTTATCGACTGTTCGTGACGCGCATCGACTATGAAGCGATCACCATCTTCGACAAGACGGAAGAGACTCGTTTGCAGCAGGAGCTGATCTTGTCAGCGCAAGCGGTCCAACCGTGGGGATCGATTCACACATTTGGCGAAGCATCATTCTACCTGCACGATCTCGCCCGCCATCGGCTCGAGATCGGGGGAGGTTTCGAGATCCGCATCGTTCGCGGGCTGAACTTCAACATGTTCGGCGAGGTGGCTCGCATCAAAGACCAGATCTATCTCTCCGCCGCGGACATTCCCGAAGAGGACATTCTGCTGCGCCGCCGCCAGCTCGGTACCGACTTCGAAGTGTTTCTCAACTTTGGTTTCAGCTACACCTTCGGATCGATCTTTAACAACGTCGTCAACCCTCGCATGGACGAGATCTTTTGACTGTACGGGATAGACGATCTTGCCTGGTCCGGCGCGGGACCGACGGGTAGTTTTTCACTTCGATCGTGTGGTGCCCGAAGACCCTGATATGGGCACAGCACCGGATCGCCACCGAGCCATTCAGACGAGGAACAGAGTCATGACACGGTTTCAACTCGGGATTGTTGCGGCAAGTGCCGTCGCCTTCTCAGCACTCGCAACTCCGGCAAACGCACAGGCGCCGACGCCGAATGCCGTAGCGTTCGAGAACGTCACCGTCATCCCCGTGGACCGAGAGCGAACTCTCGCCCGCCAGACCGTGCTCGTTCGCGGCCGCCGCATCGCGGCAATCGGCCCAGCCGGGAGCGTCGACCTTCCCGATGGAGCCACACGGGTCGACGGCACCGGGAAGTACCTCATCCCCGGAATGGCCGAGATGCACGGGCACATACCAGGCGGCCAAAACCCGGGATATACGGACCGTGTGCTCCTTCTCTTCGTCACCAACGGCATCACGACGGTTCGTGGCATGCTGGGAGCGACGAGTCAGCCAGCTCTACGGGCGGCTATCGACCGGGGAGAAAAGCTCGGCCCACAGCTCTTCCTCGCCGGGCCCTCCCTCAACGGAAATAGCGTGCCCACCCCGGATGCCGCCCGTCGGGCCGTCACCGAACACCGTGCCGCCGGGTTCGATCTGTTGAAGATCCATCCCGGCATCCGGCGTGACGTCTACGACGAGATCTCCGCAACCGCCGCCCGGGAAGGCATTCATTTCGCCGGACACGTTCCGGCCGACGTCGGATTACTGCATGCCCTCGAGGCCGGTCAGCGTACGATCGAGCACGTGGACGGGTACATCGAGGCGCTCGTTCCCGCGGGAGCGCCCGTGAACCCACGACAGTCCCAGTGGTTCGGCTACA